>CAYTVP010000124.1:0-11582 GCA_964441675.1 uncultured Solibacteraceae bacterium
CAACTCACCGGTGTCCTTGCCAACTTTGGCAACGGAGTTATCCTCGCTGATTGGCTTGGACTTCTTTTCACCTTTGCTTTTGGCAGAGGCCTCGTTGGATTTCCCGGTTGTTTCTTTAGCCTTTTCCTTTGGACCATCCTCGGCAAAGGCGGGAGTCAAGGATAAAGAGAGAGCGAAGATCAGACTCGCGATGATCCGCATGCTCAATTTTACCCCACTGCCTCTAAACAATCATTTTTTTGACAACGTTGCCGGCGACGTCGGTCAACCGGAAATCGCGGCCCATGTGCCGATAGGTCAGCTTAGTGTGGTCGAAGCCGAGGCAGTGCAGTATCGTTGCCTGGAGGTCGTGCGTATGAACTTTATCCTGTACGATGTTGAAGCCGAGATCATCGGTTTGTCCGACAACCTGCCCGCCCTTAATGCCGCCCCCGGCCAGCCACATGGAGTAAGCAAGCGGATGATGATCACGTCCAGCGTTATTCGCGTCGCGAGTGTCCCGGACCTCCTGCATCGGGGTACGGCCAAACTCGCCGCCCCAGACGACCAGAGTCGAATCGAGCAGACCGCGCTGTTTTAGGTCGCGCAGGAGCGCAGCCGTTGGCTGATCCGTGGCATCGCAGTTCTTCTTCAACTTGGTATTCAGATTGGTGTGATCGTCCCACGAGGCATGCATCATGAGAACGAATCGCGTACCGCGTTCTACCAGCCGACGTGCCAGAAGGCAATTGGTCCCGAACTGGTTGGTTGTGTCTTTGCCGATGCCGTAGGACTCCAACGTTTCCTTGGATTCTGTCGAAAAGTCGACTAGCTCAGGACCGGCTGCCTGCATCCGATAAGCCAGTTCGTATGCGGCAATGCGCGAATTGATTTCCGCGTCGCGGGTTTCGGCATAATGCTGCTCGTTTAAGTCGCGGAGAGCGTCCAAGGCGGCGCGCTGCGACTGGGGTGTTACACCTTTCGGACTGGACAAATAGAGAATCGGATCGCCGGAGCTGCGCAAGGGCGTCCCCTGATAAGACGACGGGAGGAATCCGCTGGAGAAATTCGATGCGCCGCCGCTTGTGCCGACACCGGAGCTGAGAACGACGAAGCCAGGAAGGTTTTGGGATTCACTGCCGAGGCCGTAGACGCTCCAGGCGCCCATGGTGGGCCGTCCAAACTGTGTGGAGCCGGTGAAAAGGAACAGCTGCGCGGGGTGGTGATTGAACGCTTCGGAGTAAATGGAGCGCACGAGACAAATATCGTCGGCACAGGACGCGACATGCGGAATGTAGTCCGAGAATTCGATTCCGCTCTGACCGTATGGTTTAAACTGCCGCGGGCTGGCAAGAACTGCGGCATCCTTCTTAATAAAGGCCAGCTGCAGGTCTTTTGTGAACGACTCCGGAAGAGATTGGCCGTCCCATTTCTGGAGGCCAGGCTTCGGGTCAAAGAGATCCATCTGGCTGGGTCCGCCCTCCATGAACATGAAGATGACCGACTTGGCCTTGGCGGGGAAATGCGGTTGTTTCGGCGCGAGCGGATTGATATCGGCGGCGTATCCCTCGCGTAGGAAAAGATCGTACAGCGCAAATCCACCAATACCGTAGGCGAAACTGTTCAGGAACTTACGTCGATTCATCTCTATTCTCGGGTAATCGTTTCATCCAGATTCAGCAGGACGCGACACACGGCCACCATACTCTCGTCGTGCGCCAGGGTTTCTAAGCGCAGGCGTTCGCGCTCGGAGGGCTGTCGAGCGATGCTCAGTTGAAACGCAGCTCCGAGCGGATCTTTCTCGGACGATACGCGAAAGGCGAGCGCCTGCGCGGCCTCAAAGAACACGGGATCATTCAGCAAATTCAGCGATTGAAGTGGGGTATTCGACTCGCGGCGGCGCGAACATGCCACAGTACCCTCGGGGGCGTCGAAATTCATCAATTGGGGATAGGGGGCAGTTCGCTGGAAATGAATGTACAAGCCCCGGCGGTACTTTTCCGGCCCGACCGAATCCTTCCATTTGTTGCTGTTGCCATAAGTGAGCTCCGCTACCCCGGGCGGTTGCGGAGGCATGATGGACCGTCCGCCAATGGAGGTGTTCAGCAATCCCGAAATGGCCAGCGCATTGTCGCGTACCGCTTCGGCGCTCAATCGCAGCCGGGATTGGCGGGCGATCAGCGAATTGTCGGGATCCTTCTCCAGCAGCTCCGGCCGCACCTTCGACGACTGACGGTAGGTAGCGGAGGTCAAGATGGTGCGGAGGATCTGTTTTTGGCTCCATCCACGATCTCGAAATTCGGAAGCAAGCCAGTCCAGCAATTCCGGATGAGATGGCTTTTCGCCTTGTGTACCGAAATCTTCCGAGGTGCGGACCAAGCCACGCCCAAAAATATCCTGCCAAGCGCGGTTCACGATCACGCGGGCAGTCAAAGGGTTCTCTTTCGAAACAATCCAGCGCGCAAATGCGAGCCGCGACGGTTCCGAGGGGCCGGCTTGCATAGCCGGAAGGACGGCCGGCGTTCCAGGTTCAACCTCCACTCCAGCCCGCTTGTAATCGCCGCGCACGGCAATGACGGTCTTCACGGGAGTGTTGCTTTCGCGGATAACGTAAGCCTGTGTGAGCGACGGGGTGGACTGTTCGAGTTCATCCAGCTTTTTCCGAAGTTCTTTGATGCGGGCTACCAACTCTTTATCGCGATTGAAGTCTGGCCCGAGGTTGCGAACGAAATAGTTCGTCAGGCGGTCCCGCTGCTTCTCGGTACGCTCGGCGTCCGGAGTCAGCAGCATTGCCTGGGCATTGTCGAGCATCACAGTGCAACTGGTGATGGCGAAGTCCCATTCGAGATTCGAGCCGGGCTTCTGTATTGCCGAACGCATCTTTTCTTCCCATACCGGTTGCATTGCCGGGATCCCATACTCTGCAAGCAATGCCGCCCGTTTTTTCCGATATTCGGGGTGCGCCTCCATCCAGGGTCCCAATTCACCGGGCATCGGCGCGTCGATATTCTCCTCGACGATGGAGTTCATGAAGGCGAACAGCTGGTAATACTCGCGTTGGGAGATTGGATCGTACTTGTGGTCGTGACATTGAGCGCAGCCCGCAGTGAGACCAAGCCAGGTGGTAGCTATAGTGTTGGTCCGATTGATCGTTTGCTCAAAGCGATCCTCGGCGCGGGGAACGCCGGCCTCACGATTAATTAACGTGTTGCGGTGGAAGCCGGTGGCGACCAGCGTATCTACATTTGCATTCGGCAACAGGTCGCCGGCGATTTGTTGAATCGTGAAACGGTCGAACGGCATGTCTCGATTGAGCGCATCAATGACCCAGGAGCGCCAGCGCCAGGCGTAGGGACGCGGCAGATCCTTCTCATAGCCATCTGAATCGGCATATCGCGCGAGATCCAGCCATTGGCGCGCCCATCTTTCCCCATAATGAGGAGAATCGAGCATACGGTCGACATACCGCTCAAAAGCATCGGGCCGTGTGTCGGCGACGAATTCTGCGACTTCCACCGGCGTGGGCGGCAGACCGCGAACATCAAACGAAACGCGACGGGCGAGGGTTGTCTTCGATGCTTCCGGGGAAGGCTCAATCTGCTGCGATTCCAGCTTGGCGAGGATAAATGCATCGATGGGATTGCGAACCCAGTCCGTATGACGAACAGACGGCGGGTTGACCCGGCGGATCGCCTGAAATGCCCAATGGCCAGGTTTCTGTGCCGGTGACGATTTTGCAGCAGCCGAGGGAGCAAGTTTCGCTCCCTGATCGATCCATGCTTTCAGCGCATTTACTTCTACATCGGTGAGGCGAGGGCCAGCAGGAGGCATCATGAAGCCCTCTTTGGTACTGGTGACGCGCTCGATGAGTTTACTTCCACTGCTATTTCCAACAATGATCGATGGCCCTGAATACCCGCCCTTGAGGGTGAAGCAGCCCTCAAGGGCTGCTTCACCCTCATCCAGGCGGAGGCCGTTCATCTGTACCGCAGGCCCGTGGCAGGCGAAACAACGCTTTTGAAGGATCGTTTGCGCCTCAGGATTCTGTGCGGCCGCAACTGCAGCGACGCAGAATATCCAAATCCTCATTCTTTAATCGTATCGCCCCGGGGCCGAAAGCGCTCTCTATTTAAAGCGCTACTGGAGTGCCGAGAAATCAGCGGGATCAAGGAAAACGGATTCTACCTTCTGATTGATCTTCCCGGCCGCTTCTGACGCTGCCTGCACCTTCTTCCATTCCGGATCGGCGCGGAATGCCTCCCATGCCTTTCGGGCAGACTCACGACTTTCGTGGCTGAGTAGGTAAATCAATACATTCTTCTTCTGTGGGTCGTCCTGCGGAATCCAGTACCCAACATTCTTCATACCGTGCTTTTCGAACAACCGAGTGGTGTGGTCGCGAAAGCGAGTGAGTAGAGTTTCGAGTTTCCCGTCGTAGGTAGTGTAGGTACGGAGTTCGTAGACACGAGTTGGCTTTGCAGCATTAGCAGTCATAAATCCGGAAACAAAAAGAGCGGCTCCAATGACGAGAGCGAGGAGTATTCGCACAAACATCTTGATCAGCATACCGCAGCTGTCACCGCCCGAATAATTTAATTTCTCATTTTGTTTCTGTCACTTAGGGGTCTAGGTCATCGCCACCCCGCGGGGTCGCGGCTATTTTCATCACGGGCAGACACGCTGGCCCGGATCAGATGAAGCAAACGCGAAAGAAACAGTTAGAAGCGAACGACGACCGGGCGACGAGTGCCGCGGAGATCCGTGGTCTTCTGCGTGATCTGGTGGAGGGCTTGAAGAGCGGCGGCAAAGGAACGTTCGGAGACTACATCCGGCTGAAGCAGTTGCTGGATGAGATCGAAATGGACGAGATCAGCGAGGTGCGCGTTGAATGGGTCGATTCGTTGACAGACGAATAGTCTATTCGCCGCTGCCATCGCAGAAAAAATTTCATCAAGCCGCCGCGCGTTTTAAGGGATTTTCCGGTCCGATCGGATCCGGCAAAAGTCAGGCGCTTTGTCAAGAAGCCGTGCGGTTGGCTTACGTAAACACCGGGCGAACCGGACTGCTGGGGGCTCCGACCTATCCAATGTTGCGTGACGCGACGCAAGCGTCGCTGCTGGCGGTGCTGGATGAGAATCGGATTCCTTACGACCTGAACAAGGCGGAACAAGTCCTGACCTTAAAGGACACGCGGTCGCGGATCCTTTTCCGGGCTGTAGAGGAATTTGACCGGTTGCGGGGTACGAATCTGGCCTGGTTCGGTGTTGATGAGCTGACATACGCGCCGGAAGAGGCGTGGCTGCGGTTGGAAGGCCGCCTCCGAGATCCGCGGGCCACAAGGTTGTGCGGTTTCGCTGTATGGACACCGAAAGGGCGCGATTGGGTGTGGCGCCGATTCTTAGAAAAGGAGACCAACGGTTATGAAGTCATTCTGGCAAAGCCTTTTGAAAATCGCTTTGTCCTGGATAGAATCCCGGATTTCTACGAAAGGCTGAAATCAAGTTACGATGAGCGGTTCTTCGCACAGGAAGTTCTGGGCGAGTATCTGCTTACAGCCGAGGGGCTGGTGTATCACGCCTTTGACCGCGTGAAACATCTTCAGGAATGTGCAATTGATCCATGGCGGCCATTGCTATGGACCCTTGACTTCAACGTCACTCCGATGTCGAGCGTTATTGCCCAACGAATCGGTGAGGACGTGAATGTGCTGGATGAGATCGTACTACGCCGCGCAACAACCCAGCAGGCCTGCGATGAGTTTCTTTCCCGGTACGGTTCGCATCAGGGCGGCGTAGTGATCTACGGGGATGCGTCAGGGAGCCGTATGCAAACGACTGGATCAAGCGACTATCAGATGATCCGCACTGCACTTACATCGGCTGGATTCTCCGATGTGCAGTATCGAGTTCCGAAAGCTAATCCGGCCGTGAGGGACCGGACAAATCTTGTTAACGCACTACTTGTGGCCGTGGATGGCAAGTTGCGTTTGCGCCTGAATCGACGTTGTCGGGAACTAATTAAAGATTTTGAGGAAGTTGAGTACAAGGCGGGAAGCGTGGTGATCGATAAAGAACGCGACCCCAATCGGACACACCTTTCTGACGCCCTTGGGTACCTGCTGTGGCAGGAGTTTCATGAACGCCGTACGGCGGGCGAACGTTCGGATCCCTTGTTCTAACGAACGAAAGAGAAATGAGGAATATGTTCCAAGAACATCCAGAGTACGCATTGCAGCGTCCGGTGCTGGAGATGTACCGTGACCTATACGCCGGCGGCGAGGAATTCAAGCGAAATGCATATCTATACCTTTCGCGCCGCCAGAAAGAACCCCAGCAGGTTTACAACGAAAGACTGGATCGCGTGTTCTACGAGAACTACGTGGGATCGATCGTTGACTGGTTTGCCTCGACCCTATTTCGCCGCGAGCCACAGATTGTTGTCGACGGAACAAGTAAGTCCGGGCGTCAGTTTCTTCTGAAGTTATCTGATGACTGCGATCTTCGCGGGACAAACCTGACTGAGTTTTTCCGGCGACAGGTTACAAACGCAATGGTCTACGGAGTGAGCTACACGCTGGTGGACTTTCCACGAGTGACCAGGTCGGTTCGAACCCTAGCGGACGAAGAGGCAGCGGGAGGGCGGCGAGCTTATCTACAGGGCTTGACCCCCTTGGACATAGTCGACTGGAGTCATGACGACGTCGGCAATCTTAATTGGGCAGTAGTGCGGACGTCACGGTTAGTGAAAGAGTCTATCGCCGATCCGGAGTGGCTCACGGAGACACGCTGGACATACTTCGACCGGCAGAATTTTCGCATCTTTCGTGCGCTCACCAAGGACGGTGAGGAGAGCGCACCAGAACAGATAGACGAGGGGCGACATGCGATGGCCGGCATCGCGCGCGTTCCGTTGATCGAACTCCGACTGACGGACGGTTTGTGGATGATGCGTAAAGCTGCGCAACTGCAATTGGAGCATTTCAACAAATCCAACGCGTTGAGCTGGGCGTTGACTATGGGGCTATTTGCGATGCCGGTAGTGTACTCCGACCGTGAGTTCAAGCAGATGATAGGCGAGAGCTATTACATTCAACTCGGCCCGGAAGATAAGTTTGGATGGACCGAGCCCGAGGGCCACGTTTATCAGCTAGCTTCCGATAACCTGACCAGGCTTCAGCGCGAAATATATCGAATCTGCTACCTGCTGAGCCAAGCCGGCGGCGTCGAAAACAGTCAGGCGCAATCCGGTTGGAGCAAGCAGCGTGATTTCGCTATCACGCAGGAAGTGCTTCGCAGCTTGGGCGATTCGGTAAAAGACACGATGAAGAACACTCTTCGAGCAATTGAGCTTGTGCGTGGAGATGGCCTCGCCGTTGACGTCCGCGGATTGGATGAATTCGACATCGGCGATTTCTCGACAGAGCTCGAGGACGGAGAGAGGCTTTTGAAGCTAGGTATTAACTCACCGACATTTGCGAGACAGATTCAGAAGAAGTTGGCCTTGAAGTATTTGTCGGACATCCGCCCTGATGTGAAAGATCAGATCGCCCAAGAAATTGAAGGAGAGTCGATAGATGCCTGAGGAAGCTATCCCAGAAGTCAATGAGCCCGTGGCGGAGCCACAGATCGATCTGCCCACCCTGGTGCGGCAAACAATTGTTGAAGTATTGAGTGAGCACCGCGACAGTACGGTAACAGCTGAACTTACAGAGGAGCGGCAGCAGCGTTTGACACTGGAGCAAAAGCTGAACGAGCTGATCGAGGAAACAAAACAAGTAAAGGCCAGGGCGGAAGAGTCCGAACGGAACAGCGCCATTCGTGGTGCGTTGGAACAGTTAGGGATTACTAAGGTTGATCTAGCGTTTCGAGCTATACGAGACGATATACACCGGACTGACGACGGACGGTTGCTGGCGAAGGGACCGAGTGGCGACGTCGAGATGACCGTCTACCTCAAAAAATTTGTCGAGGAGAATCCAGAGTTGCTTCCGGCGCGAGCTAGCGGCGGCTCCGGAACGACGGTAGGTAGCCGGACACCGGAAACCTATCGAGTGGATTTGGACAAAATTCGACCGGGAATGAGTGCCGAAGAGTTACAACGTGCTCGATCGGAAATTGTTCGTATTGCCAACCAGGCCTTCCGGGGTCATTAGCCAGCAGAGAGAGAAGGAGAAGTTAATCAATGCCAAATATTACATCAGCGAACGTAGCTCAGGCGATTGTAAAGCTCGTGGCGGCAGAGGCCTTGCCCGCGCTTATGGGGAACCTTGTCATGGGGAACCTGGTCAATCGCGATTTTGAGCCGGTCCTAGCTCAGGCGGGAGACACAGTAAATGTGCCGATTCCGCCGGCCTTGACCGCAAACAACATCGGGGAATCGGGAACGGTGGTCACCCAAAATCCCAACCTCGTTAATGCCGAGATCAAGCTTAACAAGCATTTGGAAGCCACATTCCAGATCCCCGATATGACGAAGGCCCTTGCTCAGCCGGACCTGATGCGGATCTATCTGCAGCCGGCAATCGCGGCCATTGCAGAGGAAATCGAAACAGACTTGTTGAAGCTTGCGTCCACCTTTACGGTCAACACCGCTGTCGGAACCGCCGGCGCAGCGATGACGGAGGCGGTGGTAGAACAGGCGGAAACTGCACTGTTCAATGCGAAGGTACCACTGAACATGCCTCGTTACCTGGTCGTCAGCGGAAATGCCTATTCGAACCTTCGGTCAATCACGCGGTTCAGCGAGTACCAGACTGCGGGCGAAGCCGGTCTGAAGACACTGATCGATGGCGAAGTCGGAAAAATCAAGAACTTCTATGTATTCCGGTCGCAGTTTGTCAACAAGACAGGTACATCACCTGTCACAACGTGGAATCTCGGGTTCGCCCGCAATGCGATCGGTATGGTAGTGCGTCGGCTGCCACAGCCACTTCCGGGGACGGGTGCTATCGCCGAGTACGCGGAGGCCGGAAACTTTGGCATGCGAGTCGTGATGAGCTATCAACCGAATACGCTGGCGCAACAGTTCACAGTCGACGTGCTGTATGGCGTGGGAGCTCTTCGGAATGACCACGCGATCGTCGTCAAAAGCTAACTAACAACTAGCCTGCGACATCAGTCAGGGGACGAGCGGCGCGTGAATACAAGTTGCTCGTCCCCTTATATTTTGGCGAGTTGCGAGGAGTAAATGGACGTACGACTATACTTTAAAAAAATCCGCGCTTTAGCGCAGGAGCTTCCCGAAGAGAACGTCATTGTAACGAGTTGTGCCACATCGGACGGCGGGCGTGCTGGTCGCTTGATGGAATTGACGAGAGACCTTGCCGCCCAAATGATTGTGGATGGTAGGGTACGGCTGGCGACGGATGAGGAACGCGCAGAGTATCGCGAGACAGTAGAGCAAGAACAGGAACGCCGGAGGGCCCAAGAGTATCAGCCGCAGCGTAGTTTCCTGATTGACTTGGCGACCGTTCGAAAGAGTGTCAGTCCCGTCAAAGGAAAGAAAGGATAGCGGCCACTATGGCATTGCTGACAGACAGTTTCATTGTCTCGACGGAGGATCTGCGAGCGTATGAGACATCCGTCCTGGATACGGCCGCCGGTGAAGGCATTGACCTCTCACAGAAGGTAAAGGTTTCGCACAACGAAGTAACTTCGGACATCTATCGTCTGCTAGTGGAGCTCACTGCTACGCGAGAGATGCCACCAAGCGTTCGGTTAGATCAAATTGTGATAACCGAACCTCTCCGCCTGTGGATTATTCTCCACACACTAACGCTGATTTATCGTGACGCGTATCATAACGCCTTAAACGACAGATTTCAGGCAAAGTGGCGCGAGTACGAAAGGCAATCCGGTCTCGCAAAAGAGAGATATTTCGACAGCGGACTAGGAGTCGCTAGATCTCCGCTCAGTAAGGTTGGACATGTCGTTGTCTGCGCGACGCCGGGAGTCATGGCCAGCGGAACGTACCAAATACGTACTACGTGGGTTAACGCAGCTCAGCAGGAAAGTGCACCGAGCGATTCCATCCTGTTCTTATCTGAAGGGGGCGCAGTACCTCGAGTGAAAGTGTCGGGGTCCCCTGATGGTGCGACCGGTTGGAACATCTATGCAAGCGCTCTTGACTCTATTCCGCTACTGCAGAACGCGGAACCAAACCCGCTTAGCGAAGAATGGGTTGCGATACCGTCCGGGTTTGTGGCGGGAAAGGCTGTCGCCGACGGCCAGGCGCCAGATTATTTCCTTCGCCGTGTCCGGATGATCTAACGAGGGATACTATGGCACAAACGGTAACGACTGTTGTTCGCGCACTAGGGGAAATTCTCAAGTCGGCTGCCGGCGTTGAATTTGCGCTCGCGCAGATTGCTGAACGCGAGAGTCTGCATAGTGCCGCGCTGAAAGCGCCGCCGATAGTGGAACTGAACGTTTCGCCCGAAATACTGGAAAAGAAAAGCGGAGCCCAATATCCGAGTTTGTACGTTTACTGTGACCGATTAGAAAATCAGCTGACGGAAAAGTTCAGGACATTTTCAGGAATCGCGCAGATGGTGGTGGAAGTACGTGTCTCCCAGGACCAGCTTGCGGGGATTGATGAACAAGCACGCCTTTATGTTGACGGTGTGACACAGGTGCTTGACTATAACCGCGGGGATTGGGGAAATGGCATGTTCTTCGGAGGGGTATACCGAGTGGAGTTTCAACCAATTAAGCACGGTGGGAGGCACTACCTACAAACCGTGCGAGTGACATTTGAGCTGAAAGTAAGCAGCGACTAGGGGAGACCATGGCCAGTTATATAGCGTCAAATAATGAACGCCTCTATGCAGCGATTGAAAGCACGACGGGACACGCAGCCGGAATCTCGGCGGCAAATCGACTTCCAGTTGTCCGATTTTCTGCGAATCAACAGACTGAACAGTTAGTTCGTCGCGACAAAACAGGTAGTCGCACATTTCGTGGTCTACCGTTTGAGCTGCGCAAAGTAACCACTTTCGAGATGCGTACATATCTGGCATCATGGACAAACACCACGCGTCCACCTGCGTATGGCCCATTTGTACAAAGCGCGTTGGGTGCCGTGCCCATACTATATGGTGGCGGAAGCGTGGCGTCCGGAAGCTCTTCCGACACGATCCAAACCACAGCTTCGCATGGACTAAGGATTGGCCAAGGCGTGAGCTATGGCGGAGAGATCCGGTTTGTTGCCGCGGTTCCAAACGCCACATCGCTGGTGCTCAATCAACCGTTTACGACCACGCTGACTGGTGGAGCACCTCTTGCTCCGACTGTGAGCTATGCGCCCGGAGCAGAAGTACCAAGCGTTAGCGTTTATGACTATCGGACGCCATCGTCAGCACTGCAAAAGATAGTTACCGGCGCCGGAGTTGATCAGATGCGCGTGCTGATTAACGGCGACTTTCATGAGTTTGAGTTTTCTGGATTGGCTCGGGAATTGGTCGATAGCACGAGCTTTGAGTCTGGTTCGGCCGGGTTAACCAACTTTCCGACCGAGCCCGCGTTGGAAGCTTTCGAATATTTGATCGTTCCGGGACACATGGGGCAGGCTTGGCTCGGGAGCGGCGACTCGAGGTTCTACACGGT
>CAYTVP010000125.1:0-3681 GCA_964441675.1 uncultured Solibacteraceae bacterium
TCGTGCAAGTACTGCATTCCTTCGCGCTCTTCGGCGGACACGGCTCTCTCGCCGTATAACCGGCTGGCTACACTTTCTTCCACGTGAAGGAGCAGTAGTTTGGCTCCGTGAGCTTTTGCCATCGGAATGGCGTGCCGGAGCGCGACCCTGTCGAGTTCCGAATGGTCCAGCGGAACCAGAATCGTCCGGTAGGCAGCGGAGTCGGCAGTGACATCGACCGGGATGTCCTCGAGAACCACCGCCGGCTTGAGCGGCCGCTTTTTCAGCCATGGCTCAAGAGTTACGTAAGCGAGCAGAAGACCGAGGGGCAGGGCAATGGTGATGCCCCAAAAGCCCGACAGCGTTCGTGAAGCGAGCCAGATGTTTAATATGACGATCGACGCCGCAGTCAGCCATGCAAGTATCTGCAGCCATATCGGGCTGGTGAGTACGCCCATGCGACTTCTGTCGCCCGTGAAGTGAACCAGCGGGATGATGGCGAACGGGAGTTGAAGACTGAGCAGAACCTGGCTGAAGATCAACAGCGGGTAGGTGCCTTTTTCTCCGACAATGGCAATCACTGCTACCGCCGGAACAATCGCAATCATTCTGGTGATCAATTGCCGCAGCCAGGGGCGCATTCGGAGATTGAGGAATCCTTCCATGACGATTTGCCCGGCCAGCGTTCCCGTGAATGTTGAGGATTGCCCGCTGGCGAGCAGCGCAATGGCGAAGAGCATACTTGCCGCCGCCGTCCCGAGAACCGGCGTCAGCAACTGGTGTGCCTGCTCGATCTCGGTGACTACCATTCCGTTTGAAAAAAACACAGCCGAGGACAGCACGAGAATCCCGGCGTTGACAAAAAATGCTCCGGAAAGCGCGGTTACCGAATCGAGCATATTGAAGTGGCTGGCGTCCCGTTTCGATTCGTCGGAATCTCCAATCTCGCGCGTCTGCACAAGCGACGAATGCAAGTAGAGATTGTGCGGCATAACGGTGGCGCCCAACATGGCGATCGCGATGTACAGGCTTTCGCCGGAAAGATGCGGCACCATTCCCGCGGCGACGGCGGTGAAATCGGGCTTGGCGAGGAAAATTTGCACTGCGAAGCAGGCTCCGATGAGTACAACCATGGCAAGGATTGCCCGTTCCAGCCATCGCACGCCGTAACGGGAAAGTGAAAGAATCAGCAGCACATCGAGGGCGGTAATCAGGACGGCCCAGATGAGAGGGATTCCAAAGAGAAGCTTGAGGGCGATTGCTGAGCCAAGCACTTCCGCCAGGTCGCAGGCGGCGATGGCCCCTTCGCACAGCACCCATAGCGCAAGATTGATGGCTTTCGGATAATGCTCGCGACAGCTTTGGGCAAGATCGCGTCCGGTAGCGATTCCAAGACGCGCGCAGAGGGTCTGCAGGAGAATCGCCATGACGTTTGAAACCGCCAGCACCCACAGCAGTTGATATCCGAATCGGGCGCCGGCCTCGATGTCGGTCGCCCAATTACCTGGGTCCATGTAGCCGACGCTGACCAGGTAGGCCGGGCCGGAAAACGCGAGAAACCGCCGCCAGCCGCGCGCCGTTCCGAGGGGTACGGTGCCCTTTTGGAATGAGGATTCATTGGCGTTGGGAAGCATTCAGCCTTGGTTATCTTTTCGGTATTAACTATGGTTAACACAAACCCAGGGCGCCCATGCGATCGCCGTGACAAAAGATCGTCTTAGGCTACGTGGGACGTTTCAGCCCGGAGAAGAATGTGCGGTTTCTTCCGGTAGTCGAGCGGGCGATCCTTCAAGCCGGAGTACGAAACGTGCGGTTTTTGGTAGTCGGCCAGGGTAGCGAAAAGGAATGGTTGCAGGATAATTTTAAGAATGCTGGATTTCCGGGAGTGCTGCGCGGAGAAAGCTTTTCTCGCGCCTAAGCCGGATGGATGTTTTTCTGTTTCCGTCCGAGACGGATACGTTCGGAAACGTAGTCCAGGAGGTGTTGGCTTCCGGGGTGCCGGTAGTAGTCAGCGACCGGGATGGTCCGAAGTCGCCGGTTCAAGACGCTGTGACGGGATTTGTCACTACCAGCCCCAAAGGCTTCATTGATGCGGTTCAAATGTTAATCGGGGATGACCGGCTACGAATGACAATGGGCGCCGCGGGGCGGGCATATGCGCTGAAGACATCGTGGGATGATGTCTTCGAACAGGTATATCGGGCCTATCCGCTGGCAAAGCGGCGTCAGTGTGACAGCGTGGCTAATTTGCTGCTTTCGACTGGTAAACGATCTTTCCGGCTACCAGCGTCATAACTGGTTCGATTCCGCGCAGCTCATCGAGAGAGCAATTTAGAAAGTCGCGGTTGACGACGACCAGGTCGGCCAGCTTGCCGGTCTCAATCGATCCGATTTCCCGTTCGCTGAATTGAATCCAGGCTGCCCCATTGGTCCACATTCGGAGGGCTTGCTCCCGGCTGACGCGCTCCTCCGGGTAAAACTCATTTCCTTCGCGAGTCTTGCGCACCATACACATCCAGATGTTCAGAAATGGATTGAAGGGATTCACTGCGCTGTTTTTGCCGTGGCCGATCATATGGTCGCTGCCGCCTGCCACTGGAATATTGTTCTCCAGGAAGGATTTCAGGGGAAAGAATTTCGGCATCTTGTCAAGGCCGAACACACGGCCCAGCGCCGGAACATCGAAGTACATCCAGCCCGGTTGCGCGTCCGCGGCAACTTTTAATCGGGCCATGCGCGCAATCGCTCGTTCGTCCATGAAGCTGCCGTGCATTACGTGGTGCCGGCGTTGTGAAATCGATTGGTCGCGATCCAGCCGCTCGAATGCGTCCAGAAGGTTGTCGATTGCCGCTCCGCCCTGCGCATGTGCCGTCAGCTGCCAGCCTCGATCGCTGGCAGCCTTGAAAATTCGGTAAAGCTTCTCCGGTTCGACGAAAAGAGTTCCGCGGCTGTCGGGATTCGTCTGCCCGTACAGTTGCCTGCCGAAGGCTCCATACGGTACGCGCTGGTACGCGGTTCCGACGGACTGTCCGCCGTCGAGCGTGACCTTAAAGGTCGCGAACTTCAACACATCATCGCCTTGACCTGTTGTCCATTTCGAGTCGCGAATCTCGCGTTCCAGATCCTCTATGGGCTTTGCAGCGTTGATACGCCACGTCATCCGGATGCGGACCGGCAAGCGGTCCTCGGCCTTCAAAGTCTCAAAAAGCGCCACGTCTTCCGCAGTGACTGCCCGGTCGCCGACGGTGGTTAATCCGGCCGCAGCATAGCGGCGAAGCATCTTCTCGATGGCGTCCAGCTTCTCTTCCTCCGAGAACCGTTCACTCTGCTGAATACCCTTCAGGAGGCTGCTCGCATTTCGCAGGATGCCGTTTGGTTCCCCATCGGGCCCTTTGACAATCTCGCCTCCTTGCGGATTGGGAGTGTCGCGTGTAATGCCGCTGACTTTCAGTCCCAGCGAGTTGGCGGACCAAACGTAGCTTCCGTCAAAAGCCACAGGATGATCTGGGGCGACATCGAGGTCCTGGCGTGTCGGGAATCGCATCTCCTTCAGCCTCGGGGGCAGCGTGCGCGGCACGACAATCCAAGTCCCCTTCGGCGTCTTCTGTGCGCGTTCGCGGATGTATGCCTGAATGTCAGAAATACTGTCGAGCGGGGGAAGCGATTGCCGGTATTCGCTGAGCGCCGCACCTGTAACGTGCA
>CAYTVP010000125.1:3691-11400 GCA_964441675.1 uncultured Solibacteraceae bacterium
CGTGAGCGTCGTTCAAGCCCGGCAATACGGTACGGCCCTTCAGGTCGATCAGGCGCGTGGCCGGGCCGCGCTCCTGACGAAGAATGTCCGAGCTGGAGCCGACCGCGGTAATCCGTCCGTCCTGAATCGCAACTGCTTCTGCGATGGTGAAGCGCGTATCGACGGTGAGAACTTTTCCTCCGTGTAGAATCAGCTCTGCGTTGGCCGCCCAGGTTGGGAGATAGAGCCAAACGACTGCCAGGAGACGCAGAATCTTCGTCATTGATCGTTATTCTACGCGGCCATGCGTGCGGTGGTGAGGAAAGTTCTTGCAATTCCCGCGGATTGAGCGAATATCAGGAGTACTCAAAAACACATGTCTATCTATCTTGCAGCGTTCTTGATTGGAGCGATTGCCGGCTTGCGTTCGATGACGGCTCCAGCCGCTGTCAGTTGGGCTGCCCGGCTGGGCTGGTTGAGTCTCGGGAACAGCTGGCTGTCGTTTATGGGAGCATCGATCGCTCCTTATATTTTTTCGGTTCTCGCCATAGGCGAACTCATCGCCGATAAGCTGCCGGCAACACCCAGCCGCAAAGCAATCGTTCCGTTTGCCGGACGCCTTTTGAGCGGCGCGCTCTGTGGCGCGGCAGTCGGATCGACAGCCGACGCGATGCCCGCTGGATTGGTTGCAGGAGTGCTGGGTAGCATTGCCGGCACGCTGGGCGGATATCAACTGCGGGTGAATCTGGCGAAAATGGCCGGGAAGGACCTTCCGATCGCGCTGCTTGAAGATGTCATTGCGATTGCCGGTGCATTTGCCATTGTTGCCAGCGTCCGGTAGACATCGGTTATGGCGAATCATTTTGACGCGGTCATTGTCGGCGCCGGACAGGCGGGGCCGTACGTAGCACAGCGCCTCACCGGTGCCGGCATGAAAGTAGCGGTGATCGAGCGAAAGTTTTTCGGTGGCACATGCGTGAATACTGGCTGCATTCCCACCAAGGCGATGGTGGCGAGTGCCTATGCGGCCCATCTCGCGCGGCGCGGTGCGGAATATGGCGTAATCGCCGGCGATATTCAGGTAGACATGAAGCGGGTAAAGGCGCGCAAGGACGAAATCTCCGGCCGCTCCCGGGCTGGAGTCGAATCGTGGCTGCGCGAGATGAAGAACTGCACCGTATATCGAGGTCATGCCCAGTTCGAATCGTCATCCGCAATTCGTGTCGGTAATGAAACTCTTCAAGCGGAGCGGTTCTTTTTGAATGTCGGAGGACGGGCCGCGGTTCCTGCTTTTGACGGCTTGGGGGATGTCGACTACCTGACAAACAGCTCCATGATGGATGTCGATTATCTGCCGGACCATTTGATCGTGGTTGGTGGCAGCTATGTCGGATTAGAGTTCGCGCAGATGTTTCGCCGTTTCGGCAGTGAAGTCACCATCATTGAAAAGGGCAGCCGGCTGGCGTCTCGGGAAGACGAAGATGTTTCGACCGCCATTCGCGAGATCCTGGAGCGCGAAGGGATCACGATTCGTCTCAATGCCGACTGTATTGGTTTCCGCCGCGAAGGAAAGCTGGTTACGGTACGTGTGAACTGCGCGGACGGCGATCCAGGCGTCACCGGATCGCATGTGCTGCTCGCCGTCGGCCGGCGGCCAAATACCGACGATCTTCATCTTGACAGGGCCGGGATCGAAACAGACAAACGCGGATACATTGTCGTCAACGAACGTCTTGAGACGAGCGTGCCATCCATCTGGGCACTGGGGGACTGCAATGGCAAGGGCGCCTTCACGCACACGTCCTACAACGATGGTGAAATTGTCGCTGCGAATCTCATCGATCAGGATGACCGCAAAGTATCCGACCGGATTCTCGCCTACAACCTCTATATCGATCCGCCGCTTGGCCGCGCCGGCATGACCGAAGCCGACGTACGGAAAACGGGACGCCCGGCTCTAATCGGTACACGGCCGATGACCAAGGTGGGCCGCGCTGTTGAGAAGGGCGAGTCTCAAGGATTTATGAAAGTGCTGATTGACAAGGAAACCAGCCAAATCCTTGGAGCATCAATCCTTGGCACTGGCGGAGATGAAGTGATCCACTCGCTGCTGGACCTAATGTACGCGAAAGCGCCGTATCAGGTTATGCAACGCGCGGTCCACATACATCCCACTGTGTCGGAGCTGGTTCCGACGATGCTCGGCGAGCTCAAGCCACTCTAGAGGCGAGAGCGCCTGGGGTGTACCAGGGGCTCCTGTTGTGTCAGGCAATGCAGCGTTCCCAAACCGAGTATGAGATCGCGGCAGTAGATACCGACTACTTCGCGATCCGGAAAACATTTCGCCAAGACGTTAAGGGCTTCCCGGTCAGCGGCATCGTTGAAGGTGGGCATCAAAACCAGCGAATTGGCGATGTAGAAGTTGGCATAGCTGGCCGGCAGCAACTGGCCGTTGAAGTATACAGAAGCCGGCTGCGGCAGCTTCTTCACGTTCAATCCCGCGGCCCGAATCCTGCGCACGCAGTCTTCGTGGTCGAGACATGCTACTGTTTCCGGATCGACAAACCGCGCCAGGTCATCCACGTGCCCGTGCGTATCGTCGCCCGGAATCCCATTGCCGAGCCAGATCACGCGGGAGATTCCCAGGTACTCTCGAAAAACCCGCTGGTAGTCTTCGCGCGAGAACCCGGGGTTGCGAACTTGAACATCACTCAACAACCATTCTTCGGTAGTCAGCAGTAGTCCTTTGCCATTGGTATCGATTCCGCCGCCTTCGAGAACGATATCCGGATGAAGCCGTTTAATTTTCAGTTTCCGCGCGATGGCGGCCGCGAGGCGGTTATCGTTCCGCCAATTGTCGTATTTAGCCCAGGCATTGAAATTCCAGTCAACAGCAGCCATTTCACCGTGATTGTTTGTGACGAAGGTTGGGGCCGTGTCGCGAAGCCAGCTTCGATCGGTGGGAGCAATCAAAAAGGCGACATTGTCCAGGTTCGCGCCGGATTTCTCGAAGACGACAGCAGCCGTCGCACGTTCTTCCGGAGTGCCCACGATGACACGCACCTGTTCGACACGCGACAGGTGACGGACAATCTCGCCGTAGACCCATCGTATTGGGGCGAACTTTCCGGGCCAGTCACTACGCTCGTGCGGCCAGGCAATCCAAGTGGCGGCATGCGGTTCCCATTCCGCCGGCATACGCCAGCCGGGGTTCATGCCAGCCATCGGTTCGTAATGCCGCCATAGGCATCAATTCGCCGATCGCGAAAGAATGGCCAGTTCCGCCTTACCTCTTCCGAACGCTTCGGATCACATTCAACTACCAGAATCTCTTCCCGATCGACGCTCGCCTGGGCAACGATCTGTCCGAACGGGTCCGCCACAAAAGAAGATCCCCAGAATTCGAGCCCGGCATCTGGTGGACCTTCAAAGCCTACGCGATTCACTGCGGCAACATAGATTCCATTGGCGATTGCATGGGAGCGTTGAATTGTGATCCAGGCATCGCGTTGCGCATCGCCGTACTCCGCTTTCTCATGCGGGTGCCATCCGATCGCAGTCGGATAGAACAGAATTTGCGCGCCCAGCAGCGAGGTGAGCCGGGCCCCTTCCGGATACCATTGATCCCAGCAAACCAGAACTCCGATCCTGCCGTGCTCCGTGTCGAAGTTTAGAAAGCCGGTGTCGCCGGGTGTGAAGTAGTACTTTTCGAAGTACAACGGATCGTCGGGAATATGCATCTTCCGGTAGATGCCGCGGAGGCTCCCGTCCGACCCGATGATTGCCGCCGTGTTGTGGTACAGTCCGGCCGCGCGGCGCTCAAACAGGCTGGCGACCACAGATACACGCGATTCCTTAGCCACCTTGCCAATCGCTTCGGTCGAAGGGCCAGGAATTGGTTCCGCCAGATTAAACAGCTCTGCCTTTTCCTCCCGGCAGAAATACTGAGAGCGGAACAGCTCCTGGAGGCACACGATTTGTGCGCCTTGGCCAGCCGCCTCCCGGATTTTCTCAACTGCTCTGTCGAGATTCTCTTGCGGGTCCCGACCGCAGGAGGTCTGGATCAGGCCTACCTTGAATTTCTCACCTGCGCGCATGAACCTACATTGTCGCAGGCAGCGTGCTCAGGCTACGCGGAATTTCCGAATCGCCTCTTCGTCGAGATCGATACCGAGGCCCGGTTCCTGTGGAACCCGCACAAATCCATCCTCGGCGCGGAGTTTCTGGCGTGTGATCTGCTCACGCAGGTTCGTGTGTTCTTCCGCGACAAACTCGCAGATCAGAGCATTTGGCACCGACGCCAGCCAGTGGAGCGCGGCTGTGACGTTTATATAAGTGGTGAACCCATGATTGGCCACGGGCAGTCCGCGATCCCAGGCCAGCGCCGCGATCTTCATTGCTTCCGTGAAACCGCCGCAGCGCGTCAGGTCCACTTGAACCACGTCAATCTTGCCGCGGTCCATCAGTTCGATAAAGCTAAGCCGGTTGGATTCTTCCTCACCGGCGGCGATTCTTAGTGGTGAAGCAGCCGACAGCTTGGCGTAGCCTTCGTAATCGTCGGGGCGCAGCGGTTCCTCAAACCAGAATGGTTTGTATTCCTCGAAGGCCTTCGCGCGCTGGATCGCGGTCTTGGCGTCATAGACCAGACCGGCATCGATCATCAGGTCGCAGTCCGGCCCAAGACCTGCGCGGGCTTCGCGAACCAACGCGATGTCGGTGGCCTCGTCCCGCCCCATTGGATCCCAGCCGAACTTCACGGCAGTGAACCCCTGATCTCGGTACCGCGCGGCCAATTCGCGCGTCTCGTCGGGCGTTGGCCCCCATAGCGAGCTGGCATAGCAGCGTACACGTTGCGTGAAACCGCCGCCCAACAGCTTCCAGACCGGCAGCCCCAGCGCTTTGCCTTTGATATCCCAAAGCGCCATGTCGATCCCGGACATCGCGTGGATTCCCACGCCGCGGCGGCCGGCATAAATATTCGCCCGGTACATCTTGTACCAAAGGCGCTCCGTCTCGAACGGGTCTTCCCCAATGATCACGCTCGCCAGACCGGTAGCCGTTGTGTGAGAGAAAGGACCTTCAATTGTGCCTTTTACGGCCAGCGGGCCCGAATCCACTTCGCCGATTCCGGTAATGCCGGCATCGGTTTCGACGCGAACGATCAACGCATCCTGTCCGCTGTCGCATTGCTCCTTCACTTCTTGTTGCCGAAGGTACATTACTTCGACGTTGGTAATCTTCATCGCTCGGCGTATTTTATCGGCTTTTTGAGGGGGTTGTCCGAGCGGGATGATTTGTCAGCGCTGCCAGACGTAGGCTGAAAAATCACGAAGCGTTTGAAAGCCCATCTGTTGATACATCTCTACCGCTGGGGTATTCGCCGCTGTCACTGTCAGGCTGGCCTCGTTACAGCCGCCGCGCGCCAGACCATCGAGTGATCGCAACATCAGCTCCCGGCCGATCCCCCGGCGCTGCGCCCACGGCGCCACGCAAATCTGGGTCACGTGACCTGTTGTTGTGCCGACGCGGCTGGCCAAGGAGAGGCCGACCAATGTTCCCGTTGGACGATCGAACGCAACAATTGATGCCGGTTCATAGAAGACGCCACAGCCGGGATACTGAACGATATTCGCCAGGAAGCGCATCGCGCCGGTTTGCTCGCTGTATTGGTCGTTGATTCTGCTGTCGGTATGTCCCTGGTAGCAGGCAGAGATCAGCCGTGCCGCGAGGCTGGAGAAACTCTCACTCCAGGCACTGAACGTAATATCGTGGAAGGCTGCTCCAGACGCGGCAGCAGGGAGTCGTGCGAGCAACAGGTGCCGGGGAAAAGTCTCGACAGCAACTTGTGGAAATACGCTGCGCAGGCGCGCGAGGTCGATCGGACGCCGAAGCATCATTAGTTGCGCCTCGACGCGAGTGATCCGCCGGCTCGACATGATGTCGCTGAGCACGGTGTGGAGCAGTTGATGCTCGGCATCGGGCACCGCTTCCGGATCGGAAACGAAGAGGTCGCCCACCAGCGCCTTGGCTTCGTCGACAACGTAGTAACAATAGCCGGCAATGCGCTGATTCGCCCACAATGCGAAACCGGACAGCGCGTGCATGTCGAGATAGCGGCAAACCAGATCTGCGGAAGGTTCGAAGTCCCAATGTAGGGCCCGCCGCCATACAGTTGCTTCCTCGGCCAGAAGCGGCGACAGATCCGCGCCGCGCAGGCGGCGAAGATTGATAATTTCGGGCGGGGAAAGGTCAGCCCGGGCAGCCATACGGCGAATTATAATCCCGAACGCAGAAAGTGTTTAATATTTCGAACCGCCTGACGCGTGCGGTGATGGTTTTCGATGAAAGCGAATCGAACATGGCCATTACCGGCCGGGCCGAATCCGATGCCCGGCGCCACGCCCACGGATGCCTTTTCAAGCAGCATCTTGGCAAATTCCAGCGACCCGGCGGAGCGAAATTTCTCGGGTATCGGTGCCCATAGAAACATCGATCCCTGCGGGCGTTCCACCGGCCACCCCGCCGCCTTCAGTCCATCCACCAGCACGTTCCGGCGCTTTTCGTAGATCTCGCAAATCTTTTTGGTTTCTTCTTCGCATTCCCGCAGCGCGATGATCGAGGCAATCTGGATGGGCTGGAAGATTCCATAATCCAGGTAGCTTTTGATGCGTGCCAGCGCAGCGATCATTCGGGCATTTCCGAGACAGAATCCCACGCGCCATCCGGCCATGTTGTAGCTCTTTGTCATCGAGAAGATTTCGACAGCATGCTCCTTTGCTCCCTCTACCTGCAGAATGCTGGGCGCCTTGTAGCCATCGAAGCAAAGATCGGCATATGCGAAATCGTGCAACACCATCGTGCCGTGGGTTCGGGCAAGCGTGATGATCTCCTGAAAAAAAGCCAGATCGACGCAGTGCGTTGTCGGGTTATGCGGGAAATTCACCAGGATCATCTTCGGCTTGCGTTGCGAGGTCCGGAACAGATCCTTAAGACGGTTCAGAAATTCCGCCGGCGTAGGCATCGGCAGCAGGCACGCGTGGCCTTCGGCCATAATCACGCCCCACTGATGAATCGGATATGCGGGATCGGGCGTCGCCACAACGTCACCCGGACCCAGGACGGCAAACATCAGATGTGCCAGAGCATCCTTTGCGCCGATGGTGGCAATCGCTTCTTTGTCGGGGTCGAGAGTCACGCCGTAATTGCGCTCGTAACGCCGCGTAATCTCGAGCCGCAGGTTGGGGATTCCTTTGGAGACAGAGTAACGGTGATTGCGGGGATTGCGCACCGCCTCTACCATCTTGTTGACGATCAGCTTCGGTGTCGCACCGTCGGGATTGCCCATCCCGAAATCGACAACGTCGGCTCCGGACGCACGGAGCCTGGCCTTCATTTCATTCGTAACCGCAAAAACGTAGGGCGGAAGTTTAGCAATCCGGTAGTAGTCACCGGAGCCGATATCGGACATGTTTCTCTATTTTAGTGGCTCGGGCATGTTGTCTGAAAGAATGGCACTCATGCGCCTCATGCTCGCCCTTGTAGCCGGTGTTAGCCAGGCCATCCTGGTTGCTGACCATCACAAACTCGAAGTCGAGCTGTTCGATCTCGGGGCTCACCGGCTCGCCGTCCGTTCCAAGTCTGCCCTGCTGCTCCTTGAGGCGCTGGGCGGTCTCGAGATGGACGCCAACGAGTCGCTCGGCGTGATGGAGGCGCTCGCCCGCGTCGACGGC
>CAYTVP010000126.1:0-5927 GCA_964441675.1 uncultured Solibacteraceae bacterium
TGACGCTGCCGGTCGAACGACACTCGTTCCACACTTGCGGCTTCCCTTCTCGAATAGAACTGCTGCGGCGCTGCCGACGCGGACCTCACGACGTTTGCCTCACGGTTGGTCCAACGCGTTGCGGAACGGTCCGGCACCATCGGCAAGGGGCCACGGGCGGAGGCCACACGCTCCAATTCACCGCGCGAGACATTCAGGTGCTGCGCATCGCCGCGGCCGAAGCGGTCGGCCTGAACAACCGTGGCGCCGTTGGTTACCCGCGAATTCTTGTAGATGTTCGTAATGTTGACGTTGTTGATGATGGTGGTATTGCCGCCACGCCCATACCAGCGGCGGCCATACCAGGGATAGAACGTCTCATAGGGCGCCAGCGGAATCCAGCCGACGCGACCCCAACCCCATCCACCGCCAATTCCGACTCCTACGCCGAAGCCACCCGATCCCCAGCCAACCCAGCCGACAAGTGCCGGGCGCCACCAGTGACGTGCCCCGATTCCGCCCGGCCACCAGCACCAGCGGTTCGTATGATAAAACCAGCGCCCGTAATGATAGGGTGCCCATCCCCAGGGGTCGTAGCTGAGCCAGGTCCATCCGTAGTAATCGGTCCAGGACCAGCGTCCGTAGCGGTATGGAGCCCACCCCACCGCAACGCGGGGCGACCATACACGGCCATACGGCGCGACGGTGATCCAGCTCCCGTGCGAATCCAGATCGTCTGCTCCGTAAATGTCGCGCGAAACATAGTTGTAGGAGACAGACTGCGACAACTCGCGATTGCGGCGATCATTCCAGCGGTCCCAATCGTCCTCAGGTATGTTCCGGATGTTCTGAAATTCCGGATCGCTCAGCGATCCGCGGACGAGAACACTCTTCCCCTGACCAAGCCGCTCCGATCCGCGCGGCGAAAAGATCTCCACTTCGCCGGAGCGGACGGATACTTCGGTCACCGTTGTTCCAGCAGCTTCTCCGGGCCGTACGGTCACACGGTACAATCCCTTGCGGACCGGGCGAATCGAAATGCTCGGTGTCGAGATGTCGACATCCGCGGCACTTTCCCGGATAACGGCGAACATCGCCGTGCCGCTGGCCAACTGCACCTGGTAACGGTTGTTTTCGAGCTCCGTCAACCGCGCCTCGGTATTCGCAGACAGACGAAGCATGTTCGCCCAATCGAACTGGATCTCGGCGCGCGAGCCGGACCCGGACAAAACGTTGTCGCCGGCCACCAGAGGACCGTTCACGGCAGCGGCCACCCATTCGCCCGTATCGCCGCGGCGTACCGACACATCGCCTGCGATCAGGCTGAGCCTGGCAACTCCCCTGCCCGGACCATCTTCCTCCTGAGCATATCCTTGACCAGTACCAGCTGTCAGGATTACCGCCGCTATCCATACGATCCGTTTCATGGCGATTTCTCCTATCGTTCGCCTGTACATTCTTTGGGCCAAACGCGAAAACTCCATGCTGGCAATCAGTTGAGCTATCATGGCGATTCGCGAAAGTGGCTGAAATCAACCAGTCTGGCCCAACCCACGCACCAGTGCGGCCGAACGAAACCCGCGCCGGCCTTGGGTTTGCTGTACTCCTCCTGCTCGGAATCTGCCTGTACTGGAAGCTGATCCTGACAGATCAGTACACCTGGCTCGACGGCGTAGATCTGGCGCATCAGGTTCTGCCCTGGCTGCAATATCAGGCGGGAGAGTGGCACGCGGGCCGGTTTCCCTTGTGGGCTCCATTTGAATGGGGCGGGCAGCCGCTTGCGGGCCAAGCACAGCCGAGCGTGCTCTACCCGCCCAACTGGCTCCTCTACCTCGCGCCGCTAAAAAACGGCTGGATCCGGTTCGATGTCCTGCACGGTTACTATCTTTTGCTGCATGTCTTTGCCGCCTGGTTTCAGTTCCTGCTGTGCCGTCACTTGGGCAGCTCGTTTGCCGGGTCCATCGCGGGCGGACTCGTTTTTGGGTTCGGCGGCTATGTCGGTACCAACGACTGGCCGCAGATGTTGAATGGCGCCATCTGGGCTCCATTGATTTTCTTATTTCATTTGAAAGCAATTGATGGAATATCTCATGTTTCGGATTCGGTTATTGCGGGCGCGTTTCTGGGCTTGAGCTGGCTTTCCGGCCACCACCAAGTCCCAATCTTTCTGTCTCTTGCGCTGGCAACTTCATGCTGCTGGTTTCTATATCGGCGCAAGCTGTCCGTGATTGCAGCCGTTGCTTCGTTTGGTACGGCCGGCCTTGTGGGCGCGATGCAGATCCTCCCTGCTCTTGAATACGGCCGCCTGGCGCACCGATGGGTCGGCCTGGAATTCCCGGTCGATTGGAAGCTGCGCGTGCCCTACTTTCTGCATGAGCAATGGGGGCTCCACCCCGCCTCTATTTTTGGAATTGTCTTTCCAGGCATGCACGTTCACGCCAGCCCGTTTGCCGGAATCGCAGGCACAGTTCTTGCCATCCTCGGATTGCGCCGCCGTCCATACTTTGCCGCGCTCGCGGCCGGAGGCTTACTGTACGCGCTGGCGGGCTTTGGGGTGCTGGAAGGGTTGTTTTATTCCCTGGTTCCGATGGTGGAGAAGGCACGATCACCGGCTATGGCGGTGGTTGTCTTTTCCCTGGCCCTGGGGCCGCTGGTAGCGGCGGGAATCGACTCCCTCGGATCGGAGAAGAATCAGAGGCTGCGCCAGATCCTCATTGGGGGTGGAGCCTGCCTGCTGGCCTTCTATTTTGGTCTTGCCGTAGTTCGAAACAACTTGAACTTACCGGAGCAAAGGCCGATGTTAACAGCGATTGCTGCTTTGACGGCTGCCGGCTTGTTGGCTGCCACAGCCCATCGTGCGCGTCTTGGCTTCGTAGTGCTTCTCCTGATCGAGCTGTCCTGGCTGACTCCCTATTTTTTCCGGAATCGCTACCAGACCGGCTCCACTAGCTTTGTCGAGCCGATGTCGCAGTATCAGGAAGTAGTCGATTATCTGCGGACCCTTCCGGGTCCGGTCCGGATACGTATCGACGACGAGACCATCCGCCACAACTTTGGCGATTGGCACGGTGTGGATGTGTTTGGAGGCTACCTTGCCAGCCTGACCTCGAATCTTATTGAGTTTGACCACTCCAACTCAAACGTAGTAAAGATGATGGGCGTTACTCACTGGGTGGGAACAAAGCCTCTGTACGATTCGCAGCCGCTTGTCTTTCGTGGTGTGAAGGGCATTGGAGTTTACGCAATGCCCGATCCCCTGCCCCGTCTCTGGACAGTTCACCAGGTATTTCGAGCGGATCGCAGCGCCGATATAGGCCGCCTTCTCTGGTCTCCTTCGTTCGATTTCCGGCAGGCGGCCGTCACACACGATGAGATTCCCCTCGAGCGTTGCTCCGGAGACCACGCCAGCATCCTCCGCTATACCCCTTCGGAAGTGGTCGCCGCCGCGGAGATGAGCTGCCGCGGATTGCTGATCCTCGGGGATATCGATTTTCCCGGCTGGCGGGTGCGGGTGGATGGCCGGGATGCCGGGATCCGGACGGTGAATGGAATGCAGCGGGGCGTGGTGCTCGACCGCGGATGGCACCGGGTGGAATTTGCTTACCGGCCGGTCTCCGTTTACGCGGGCGCGGGTATTACATTATTGGGAACGCTATTTGCCCTCGGCGCTTCTATAATGAAGCGAAGGCAACAATGAACCGCCGGTACTTTATCGTAGGACTGATCCCCGCCGCCATGGCTGGCCAAGCGTCCGGTCCGAGCCCGGAACCGCCTGTAACCGAAAGCGCCAAAGCTACTTCTTCGCAGGACCAGATCAGCGTCGGTGTCAACGAAGTAATTGTTCCTGTAACGGTAACTGATGAGAAGGGCCGTTTTGTCAGCGACCTCGATCAGGCAGATTTTCAGGTATTCGACGAAGGAAAGCCCCAGAAGATTATCTACTTCTCGCGCGAGAGGAACCAGCCGGTAGTCGTCGGTTTTCTGGTGGATCAGTCGAACACGAACCGTCTGCAGTGGAAGAAATTTCAAGAGGCTCTCGAAGAACTGGTCCTGACGCTGCTGCCGGGGGATCCGAAGTATTCCGGTTATCTGATCGCCTACGCGCAGGATGCGGAGTTGCTGGCCAATACCACTCCGGACCCCGAGAAGCTACTTGAGAAAGTCCGCAAGATGAAGCCCGGCGGCGGAGCAGCGTTGTACGACGCGCTCTATATCGCCTGCACCAGCCGTTCCCTGGTCAAAGGGGAGCCGGTGGAGCCGCGGCGTGTGATCGTGGTCGTCGGAGACGGTCACGATAATGCCAGTAAGAAGACGCTGAACGAGGTGCTGGAGCTGGCGCAGCGGAACCTGGTGACTGTCTACGGTGTTGCCACCAACGCTTACGGCTTCGCTGTCGAGGGTGAGAAGAACCTGATCCGGTTGACCGAAGAAACAGGCGGCCGGGTGGAATACCCGCTCGAAGGTCTGTACAAGGATGTCTCCGGATATTTGTCCAAGCCCCAGGACGCCGGCAACTACGCTCTTACGGTTGGCGGAGGCGCCTACGCGACTGCGGTAGCCCAGGGCTTGTTCCGCGCAGTAGCGAATATCGCCGGCGAGATCACCACGCAATACATTCTGCGTTATGCGCCTGGCGCTGACGATACCGGGAAGCTCTTCCGGAATATCCGGGTAGACGTACCACGTTTTCCGAACGTAAAGATTCGCGCGCGAAAGGGCTACTATCCTAGTACGCTCTAGGTCCTCAGAGGGTGGGCGGTGTCCGCTCCGATAGCCAATCCTGAAACAGATGGCGACGGTCACGCAGTTACGTCTCGGTAAGTATTCGCTGTTTGACGTTCGTTTGCCGGGCAGAAAGCCGGAAACGGCGGGAGTGATCCTGTGGGACGAGGCGGGTGAAGCGCGATGCCTGTTCCGCCGGGACTTTCACCTGATTGCCAACGAGGACGAACTCGCGGTTGTGGTGGATCTCGAGCGGCAGTTGAACGTCTATCTTCAGGAGTATGGCATCGATTGGTTTCTGAACCGCGACGGCCAGGGATTATCGAACTTTCTCACCGCAAGCGACCCCGAACAGGCAACGATCGACAACTTCGACAAAACGCTCCTTCGCCTTTATCGCAAGCACGTTCCCTCCCAGATCCAGCGTTACGAGACGCATCTGCCGCGTGTACGCCTGGCGGCGGCGGCCGGATCGTGGGGCGAGGCAATGTCCCCGGAGGGCCTGGCCGAGCAAGCCGAGGAATGGATCGAAGTACCGGAAGGCATTCGCATCGACGACCAGATGTTCATTGCGCAGGTGGTAGGACGGTCGATGGAGCCGGAGATTGCCGATGGAAGCTTGTGCATTTTCCGATACAATCCCGCGGGCTCGCGACGAAACCGGCGGGTGCTGGTCGAGAACTTCTCGGATTCGCAGCAGCGCTATACGGTAAAGCGCTACCAGAGCGTCAAGGAATATCTCGACGACGATTCGTTCCGCCACCGCAGGATCACGCTCGAACCGTTAAATCCGGAATTCGAGCCCTGGGAACTCGAAGAAGGCGCGGATTGCCGCATTCTGGGCGAGTTCATCGCCGTATTGCCCGAGTAACTCGTTTACCGCACAGGATGAAACCGGAACTCATGTTTCCGGTCGGTATAAATCAGCGCCGCGCCCGCCGGGTGCGATCGAAGCCATGCCTGACCGCGCGGATCGATCTCGAGCATGTCAAACGCCGTGGCTTCCAGCCAAAGCGGCTGTCCGGCGGACCGGGATGCCGCCAGCCATTTATCCAGCTTGGCGGAATCGAACTCCGGAAATGACGTCCATGCCGCTTGCGGAGCAAAATAGCTGATCGTCCAGAGATCGGGATGGAAATCGCGGTAGGCGATGATGGCGCCATCAGGCCAGCGATCCGTTTGGGCACTGGCAAACAAAAGCGCCGGATTGAACTCGGGGAGGGCTT
>CAYTVP010000126.1:5937-11325 GCA_964441675.1 uncultured Solibacteraceae bacterium
CTTCTCGCGAAGGGACTCCGGGCGGCAGCAAGCGTAATGGCCGCCACGAGCGGCGGCAGGTAGAACAGCCGGTAGAAAGTATTCTGTGGCATCCAGAACAGCAGGAACACGATATAGACCGCAATCCACACCCAAAGCGGGCGCTCGACATCTCTCCAGCGCCATCGCCACGCACCTCGCGCGAGGTTACGGAGGAGCGCCCCCAGAACGAGAACCATTCCGGCCAAAGCGGCCCAGGTGGCAATATCGGGAATTGCATCGCCAAGGCGGCCGCCAAAGAACAGACGCAGCATTCCGCGAACGGTCAGGAAAAGGCTGAGGAATGGGTTGAAGATGAATGCCGATTCACCGGAGTGCCGTGTAACCCAGGCAAGGAAACCCTGGGAATCTGCGCGCCCCGGAAGCGAATAGAACGCCCATGCATAGGCGGTAGCAACCGGCACAATCGCTGCCGCCCCATAAAGGGCGCGTGCGCGTCTTCCGGACAACTTCACCAGACCCACCGGAATAAAGAAAATGGCCAGCTGGTGAAACAGCATTGCGGCGGCTGTCAGCAGTCCCGCAACGACCGCGGGCCAACGCTTCCGAAGGGCCAGGTACGCACCGGTCAACAGGCAAATCGACGGAATGTAAGCATCGGCGTCCGTCGCGAACTTCCACCAGGTGGCCGAGAATGCGAACAGAAGGACGCTCCACAGGCTGACCCATTCGTCCTGCTTGTAGCTGCGCAGCACGCGGTACAACAGAACCACAGCCAGCGCCGCAATACAGGCATTCGCCGTCTGCATCGCAAACAGGGCGCGAGTCTCCCAGCCGATCGCCCGCGCAGCGTCGTACACCCAGGAGCCGAACATCGTGTAGATCAGGTGGTTCGGATGCAGCAGCTGCGGTTCGGCGTTATGGCGCTCGATGTCGATCGCAAACGATACGCCGTCCCAGTAGAAATTTCGGGTAGGAAACAGAAGATAGAGGATGGCGGGCACCAGCAATAGCAGTACCCGCAGGCTTCGCTCGGCCAAGTTTATGCCCGCACTGGCTGCCCTGCGAGCTGTCGAAGAACGTAGGGAAGAATTCCTCCATTGCGATAGTAGGCCCGTTCTACCGGTGTGTCGATCCGAACCCGGACATTGAACTGTTTCTCGCCGTTCGGACCCCTGGCTGTCACTCGCGCAGGCTTGCCACTGGCAACCGCCTCGGCGAGACCCTCAAGCGAGAACACTTCCTCGCCGGTAAGGCCCAGCGTTTCGCGGTCTTCGCCGGGGAGATACTGACAGGGCAGAACGCCCATGCCAACCAGGTTTGAGCGGTGAATTCTCTCATAGCTTTCGGCAATTACCGCCTTGACGCCAAGCAGCATGACGCCCTTGGCGGCCCAGTCCCGCGATGATCCGGAACCATACTCTTTGCCGGCCAGAATCAATAGCGGCACCCCTTCGGCCTGGTACTTCACCGCGGCATCGTAGATCGACAACTGCTCGCCGTCCGGCAGATGGCGCGTGAACCCCCCTTCGACATCCGGTACCAGAGCATTCCGCAGGCGGATGTTGGCCAGTGTTCCACGAACCATTAGCTCATGGTTGCCGCGCCGGGCGCCGTAGCTGTTGAAATCCTGCGGAGCAACCCCGAGGTCAGTCAGATACTGTCCGGCCGGGACGTCTTTTCGAAACAACCCGGCGGGAGAAATGTGGTCCGTCGTGATTGAGTCGCCCAGCACAGCCAGCGCGCGCACCCCCGCAAGATCGCTTACGGGCGTCGTGGCCGGATCGGTCATATTGTCGAAGTACGGCGGACGGCGGACATAAGTGGATTGCTCATCCCAGGCGAACAGATCGCCGGTGGGTGTCTTCATATTCCGCCACTGCTCGGTTCCCTCAAACACCGATGCGTACTCGCGCTCAAACATTTCCTTCTTCACGAACGCCGCGACCGCCTGGGCAATCTCTTCCCGCGATGGCCAGATGTCTTTCAGATAAACGGGTTTGCCGTCCGTACCTTCTCCGAGCGGCTCCTTCGTCAAATCGATATCCATGTGTCCTGCGAGCGCATAGGCAACCACCAGCGGCGGCGAGGCCAAATAATTGCCTCGGACGAGCTGATTGATGCGGCCTTCGAAATTCCGGTTCCCCGAAAGTACGGCGGCCACAACGAGGTTATTTTCTGTTACCGCCTCGGCAATCGGATCCGGAAGCGGTCCGGAGTTCCCGATGCAGGTTGTGCATCCATAGCCGACAAGATTGAACTTCAGTTTGTCTAGATATTGAATGAGCCCCGAGGCCTCGAGATACTCCGTGACGACCTTCGATCCCGGTGCGAGTGACGTCTTCACCCACGGCTTCGATGTCAGCCCCTTCTCGACAGCTTTCTTGGCAAGAAGACCGGCTCCGATCATGACGCTGGGGTTCGACGTATTTGTGCAGCTCGTAATGGCAGCAATCACGACACTGCCGTCGCCCACCTCCACCTTCTGTCCATCGATGACGACAGACGTCTTCTTTGGCGCGGCGGACAACATTTCCCGGAAATTCGCCTTCACGTTGGGAAGATCGATTCGATCCTGCGGGCGCTTCGGTCCTGCCATGGAAGGGACCACCTGCGAGAGATCGAGCGACAGCACGTCGGAGTACTCCGGATCCTCGCTGTCCGCTGTCAGGAAGAGACCTTGTCCCTTGGCATATGCTTCGGTAAGGGCAACGACCTCCGGTGGACGGTTGGAGAGACGCATATAGGCAAGCGTCTGCTCGTCGACCGGGAAGAATCCGATGGTGGCTCCGTATTCGGGAGCCATGTTGGCGATCGTTGCGCGATCCGCCAGGGCGAGATTCAAGACACCAGGACCGTGGAATTCGACGAACTTACCGACGACACCTTTCTTGCGCAGCATTTGCGTGACGGTAAGAACGAGGTCTGTGGCAGTTGCGCCGGGAGCTAATTCGCCCGTCAGCTTGAATCCCACCACCTCCGGCAGCAGCATCGAAATTGCCTGCCCCAGCATGCAGGCCTCGGCTTCAATACCGCCGACGCCCCAGCCAATAACACCCAGTCCGTTGATCATCGTCGTGTGCGAATCAGTGCCCACCAGCGAATCCGGGTAGGCATAAAGTCCGTCGTCCAGAGTGCGCGAAAACACGACGCTCGCAAGGTATTCCAGATTTACCTGGTGTACGATGCCCGTTCCCGGCGGAACCACACGGAAGTTTGAAAATGCCGACTGCCCCCAGCGCAGCAGCGCATAACGCTCGTGATTCCGCTGGAATTCGAGCAATACATTTAAATCGAAGGCGTCCGCGGTGCCGAAATTATCTACCTGTACCGAGTGGTCGATTACCAGATCGACAGGAATCAGCGGATTCGCGAGGCCCGGATCGACACCCATCACCTTAAGCGCGTCGCGCATGGCCGCCAAGTCCACCACGCACGGGACACCCGTGAAATCCTGGAGCAGAACGCGGGCAGGCCGGAAGTCCACCTCCGCCGCGGGCGCCTGCAGGTCCCACCGGGCTACGTACTGGATATCGGAAGCGCGCACCGATTTTCCGTCCTCGTGCCGCAACAGATTCTCGAGCAAGATACGGATGGAGTAAGGAATCCGCGCCATCGTAAATCCTGCCCTTTCCAGGGCCTCCAGGCGAAAAATCTTATAGTTGCGATCGCGAACTTCCAGCGTCGCGGCAGCGCCGAAGGTATTCAAACTAGCCATGAAATTCAATGGTATCGCTACACACAGGCGGCGAGAAGCCGGCAAGCGGCGCGGCATCAAAGATTTTTGGGCTAAAAAACGGGAACCTGCGGCTGCTGGCTTCGTATTGATACTCAGTCTATCCATGGAAACACCGGCTTCGATCTCGCGGTGGCTGGGGGATGCCATTCAAGATCTCCGCTATACATTCCGCACGCTCAGGCGGGATGCGAGCTTTACGGCATTTGCCGTCGCGATCATCGGCCTGGGCATCGGCGCCAGCGCCACCATCTTCAGCGTGGTCCACATGCTGCTCATTCGTCCGTTGCCGTTTGAGGATCCCGCGCGCCTGGTCTGGCTGGCGAACAGCGGCGAAGGCATGTCCGGGCAGACGCTGCAAGTTGGGCACTTCCTGGACTTTCGAGAGCAGAACAAATCCTTCGAAGACCTGGCGGCGTATTTTGCGTTCTATGGCGCCGGTGACATGAAGCTTACCGAGGGCGGGGGCGAGCCGGAGCGTTTGAACCAGGTGCAGGTCAGCCAGAACTTCTTTCCGATCCTCGGCATCCAGCCGCAAATTGGCCGCTTGTTCAACGACGAGGAATGCAAATGGAACGGGCCAAATGCGGTCGTTCTCAGCCATAGGCTTTGGGCGCGGCGATTTGCTTCCGATCCGGCGATCCTCGGCCAGAAGATTACGCTGAATGAGCAGCCGGTGACGGTTATCGGCGTCATGCCGGAAAGCTTCGACTTCGGCACTGTCTTCGCGCCCGGTACGCGGATGGATCTGTTTGCTCCATTTCCGCTAACACCGGAAACAAACCGCTGGGGCAATACCTTGGCGGTGGTTGGACGGCTGCGGCCTGGGGCCACGCTCGCGTCCGCACAAGCGGAAGCAAAAGTTCTCGGCCAGCAAATTGAGCAGCAGCACCCGGAGCGCAACGGGCTGAAACCGAATCTGTCGCCGCTTTCTACACACGTTAGTGGGCGCCTGCGTCCGGCGCTTTTGGTTCTGGTCTGCGCCGTGATGGCTGTGATGGCGATCGTCTGCGCGAATCTGTCGAACTTGCAACTGGCAAGAACCGCTGCCCGGCGGAAAGAACTGGCTGTCCGCGCCGCGCTCGGCGCAGGACGCGCCCGATTGATCCGGCAGATGCTGACGGAAAGCATCGTGCTGGCTTGTTGCGGCGCCGCCCTGGGAATCCTGCTGGCGGTGCTGGGCACAACGATGCTCGCGAGATTGGACGCAATCAATATTCCCCTGCTCGACCGCGTTCGCGTAGATGGGTCCGCATTGGCATTCACCGCGATTGCCGCGATCGTTACCGGCATCGTGTTTGGCATGATCCCGGCGCTGCAAGTAAGCGGCGGCCTTCATGGAGCGCTAAAAGACTCCGGCCGCGGATCGAGCCAAAGCCGGCGGCTTACCTCAGTACGGAACGGGCTGGTTGTCGCGGAGGTGGCCTTCGCGTGCATCCTGCTCGTCGGCTCCGGACTGCTGATTCGCAGCTTCTTCCGTGTGCTGGACGTCGATCTCGGATTTCGGCCCGAGCGCGCTGCCTCCGTGCGAATCGATCCCAGCCGCGAGTATTCAGACCAAGCCAAGCAGAATGCCTATTTCAATGAGGCTCTTCGGCGGATACGATCCACACCAGGAATCGAGGCTGCGGGATTGACGGACGTGCTGCCTTTAGGGCGAAACCGGGCATGGG
>CAYTVP010000127.1:0-11282 GCA_964441675.1 uncultured Solibacteraceae bacterium
GTTTGAAGGACTTCCCAGTCGCGTGACCTCCACTGTCGAAGAAGCCAAATATCTGTCGGATGTGCTGCATCGCCGGGGAGTCCGAAGCTACCTCCTGGTGACATCGAACTTCCATACGCGCCGCGCCGGTAAGATCTTCCGTGAGATCATTCCCGATCTCCCGGCAACGATTGTCTCGGCGCCCTATCCGGAGTTCGACCCGGACACCTGGTGGAAGTCGCGGCAGAGCCGGAAAACGTTTGCCTATGAGTGGATCAAGACAGTGACGGAGCCGTTCGGGATCTGATGCGGATGAAGAGCCTCTGGGTGAGCTCCTGGCCCTACCTGCGTCGCTATAAACGAGGTCTGTCGCTCGGTTTCGGCGCGCTCATCCTGAAAGACCTGGCGGCTGCAGCCATGCCGTTGCTGATTCGAGAAGGCACGGACGCCATCACCAACAACTTCGCGCTTCGGGAACTTTGGAAGTTCGCGGCACTCCTCGTGGTACTTTCCGCCGTTAAGGGTGTTTTCCAGTACTACATGCGCGTCATTCTGGTAGGTATTTCGCGTGATGTTGAATACGATCTCCGAAACGATCTTTTCGCCAAGCTGGTAACGCTATCGCAGGACTTTTATGGCCGCTCGCGCACGGGCGACATCATGGCGCGCTCCACCAACGACCTCAACCAGGTCCGGATGATGCTTGGCCCGGGCGTCATGTACTGGTGCGAGACCATGTTCCTGTTCCTTTGCGTGGTCATTGTGATGCTGGCGGTCGACTGGAAGTTGACGCTAATCGCACTGATTCCGGCTCCCGCCCTCAGTTTTGTAGTTGTCTATTTTGGTCGCCGGATTCATGAACGGTTCGAAAAGATCCAGGGCATGTTCGGCGACATTTCGAGCCGCGTGCAGGAAAATCTCTCCTCAGTTCGCATTCTGCGCGCCTTCCGCCAGGAAGATGCTGAAGCGGAAAAGTTCGAGCGCCTGAACAGCGATTACGTCGATGCAAATATAGACCTTGCCTGGAAGACTGGGATGTTCATGCCTTCGATGCAAGCTCTTATCGGCCTGACGTTTCTGATCGTGCTCTGGGCCGGCGGCGTACGCCTGCTCAATGGCTCGCTTACCATCGGAAGCTTCGTCATGTTCCAGATGTACATGAATATGCTGATCTGGCCGATGATCGCCTTCGGGTGGGTGATCAATCTTACGGAGCGCGGCAAGGCGTCGTTCGAGCGTATTATGCACATCCTGCGCACAACGCCGACGATTGCCGCCCCGGCGGCTCCCACCGCCCTTCCGAAGCCATTCGAAGGACGCATTGAGTTTCGCGAGGTTTCCCTTTCCTATGGGCAAGCCGAGGCGATTCGACGCATCAACCTGGACATACCCGCCGGAGCCACCATCGCTATCGTCGGCCATACAGGCAGCGGAAAGAGCTCATTGGTATCGCTGATTCCCCGCCTCTTCGATCCAACCGCGGGCCAAGTGCTGGTCGACGGAATCGACCTTCGCGATCTGGACCCCGCCGAGCTGCGCAGCCAGATCGGATTTGTTCCCCAGGAAACGTTTTTGTTTTCGGCGACGCTCGCCGGCAATATTGCCTTTGGCGTCAGAGACGCAGGGCGCGCCGAGATCGAGCGCGCGGCTGCGATGGCCGGCCTGGACCGGGATATTGCCGAGTTTCCAGAGGGTTACGACACAATGGTGGGCGAGCGAGGGATTACCCTCTCCGGCGGGCAGAAGCAGAGATGTGCCATCGCCCGGGCCATTATCCGGCAGCCCCAGATTCTGATATTGGACGATGCTCTGTCGAGTGTCGATACCCTGACCGAAGAACGAATCATGAGTTCGCTCGGGGAATTAATGCAGGGCTGCACTACCATTCTGATTTCGCACCGCGTATCCACGATCCGTAACGCCGAGCGGATCTATGTTATTGAAGATGGTCACATCGCGGAAGAGGGGTCCCATTCCGAGCTGCTGACCATGGGAGGCTACTACGCGGACTTGTACCAAAAGCAACTGCTTGAAGAGGAACTGGAATCGGCTTAGCTCCAAATGGGTCATAGTGCGATAACATACATGCAGTTCGGCTATGCTATAAGGGTCCGTCCGCGTCCATTGGGCCAAGTACTACGCTCACCCAGGGGCTAAACAAATCAAGCTGAGAAATTTTGCCTCATGAGTTCTCTGACTCTATAGGATCCATATGCTCCGGAAGGTAAAGGTCTTTTTGTTGGGGGTAAGAGGACGTCTAGGGTCACCTATTGCCGATCAGCCAAGTTCTCTCAAGGGATTTGCCCTAAAGTACCGGTCCAAAAAGGACGAGGAGTATAGTGCATGATCTCAGAGCAGAACGGTCCGGATCTATTGCCGAACGACGCGCGGGATACCGGCGCCGGTTCCCGTCCCATTCGCGTGGTCATTGCGGACGATCACCCGGTTGTTCGAACCGGGCTGAGGCAGGTTTTTTTGGCGGCCGGCGACATTGAAGTTGTTGGCGAAGCAGCAAATGGAATGGAAACCCTGTCTGTTTTACAGGATACAGGGCCCGATGTATTAGTCCTCGACTTGAAGATGCCTTCTATGGACGGTATCGCTGTACTTGATGCTATGCAATCCCGTGGCATGAAAACAAAAGTTCTAGTCCTCACCGGTTCGGAGGATAAGAACGAATACGTTCAAGCGATGAAACTGGGTTGTTCGGGGATTGTCCTGAAGAACACGGCTACGGAGCTGATCGCCAAAAGTGTGCGCAAGGTTCATGCCGGGGAAATCTGGCTCGATACACATACGACGGCGGCGGTAATGAAGCAATTCGCTTCCTCAGCCGAGCCTGTCGCAATTCCGATGCGATCGAGCGGTGCCGGAAAGTCCCGCTCCGAGCGCAGTCCGTTGTCACAACGCGAGCGCGAGATCGTCGCGCTGGTAGCGCAGGGGTACAAGAACCGGGAGATGGCGGAGAAGATGTTTATCAGCGAGCAGACGGTGAAGAATCATCTGCACAACATCTTCGACAAGCTGGGTGTGTCAGACCGCCTTGAGCTTGCCCTCTTCGCGATCCACAAAGGTCTGCATCTCACGCAGTAGCCTTCGCCAGATCTAGAATCTCTGGATAATGGTGAATCCGTGCACCCGAGGTTTGCCGCTGTGCGGCTTGAATCATACCGCGCGCTACATCGCTCGCGGCAATGGAGTGATACCTGGCCAGCGGGCCTCGACAGAGCGGATTGAACAATCTGCAAGCTGCCGCGAATATCCGTTCGCCTGAGCGGCTCTCCTGGCGGTCGCCCTCGAGAAGTGCCGGACGGAAGATATCCAGGCACGGAAACCATTGCTCCCGGACAGCTTCCTCCATCTCTCCCTTGACTCGGAGATAGAACACGCGGCTTTCCGGGTCCGCTCCAACGGCGGACACCACGGAAAACGAATCCGCGCCGCAGCTTCGCGCCCAATAGGCGAAGTTCACGACCAGGTCATGATCGACTATTCGGAAGGCTTCCTTCGACCCGGCCTTCCGGCGCGTTGTTCCCAGAGCGCAAAATGCGTGGTGCGCTCGTACGGCCGGAAGCGCTCCCAGGTTGTCTAGCGGTGTAACAATCTGTTCCAACCTCTCGGGCTGTTCCAGCCTCTCATGATCTGCTCCGTCGAGTTTCCGGCGAACGACCGCAATTACGCGGGAATAGGCAGGATGGTTCAAAAGAAGACGCAGACAGGCGCTACCCACCAGTCCGCTACCTCCGGCGATCACTGCCACCCGGTCTCCCGTGGATATTGCCATCGTCTGAAGTAGGGTAACCTGCCGTGGAGTAACCTAAATTCGTATGTCTTGGGCCTATCTCGAAGATGCATCCGGATTTCGCGGCCATGCCGAGAAACTGTTTACTCCGTCGTCAGAAGAAGAGCTGATCGAAATCGTCCGCCAGGCGAACGAAAGCCGTATACCAATCACAATCGCAGGCGCGGGTAGCGGACTGACGGGCGGGCGCTGTCCCTTGGGCGGCTGGCAGATCTCAATGGAGAAGTTCAAGAAACTCGAGATCCAGCCGGGCATCGCGATTTGCGGCGCGGGCGTGCACCTGGCCGATCTGCATCTGGCCGCGCGGCAAAGCGGTCAATTTTATCCGCCCGACCCCACCGAGACACTGGCTGCGATCGGCGGCACCATTGCGTGTAACGCTTCGGGCTCGAGAAGTTTCCTTTATGGATCTACGAGGAAGTGGATCGAACGGCTGCGCGTCGTTCTGATGGACGAGACGGTCCTCAATGTCGGGCGCGGCGACAAGATCGACTTCGACGTTCCCAAAATTCCCCGCCCTGGTGCCCGGAAGCACTCCGCCGGTTATCCGCTCGAACCCGGGATGGATTGGATCGATCTATTCGCCGGATCGGAAGGAACACTCGGTATCGTTATCGAAGCCACGTTGAAGCTTTTACCCGCCCCGAAAGAGATTCTGGCGGGCATCGTATTTTTTCCCAGCGAGGATGCGGCGCTCGATGCGCTGGATGAGTGGAGATCGGTTCCCCGCCTGCGCATGCTCGAGTACGTCGATGGTGATGCGCTGGATTTGATTCGCACCAAGTACCCCGAGATTCCGCAGACAACCGGCGGAGCGTTAATTATCGAGCAGGGCGACGTCAGCGACGATGACCTGGAGGCGTGGAGCACGCGCATGGAACAGCGTCACGCGCTGGTGGACGCATCGTGGTTCGGATCGAGCGATGCCGAACGGGAACGGTTCCGCCGGTTCCGCCATGCGCTGCCCGAAACGGTTCTCGCGACAGTCGATCAATACGGGCTAATGAAGCTCGGATCCGATTTTGCCGTACCGATCGATCGCCATCGCGAGATGATGCGCTATTACCGCAAAAGGCTGCGGGAAGATTTTCCGGGCCGCTATGTCATCTTCGGACACGTAGGCGACGGTCACTACCATGTGAACCTGCTGCCGGCGAATCAGGATGAATTTGACGCCGGCAATCGCCTGTTCGACGAATTTGCTCAGAAGGCAGTGGAATTTGGGGGAACGATTGCGGCCGAACACGGTCTTGGCAAGCGGAAACGGGCCTACCTGGGGTATCAATACACGCCGGAACAGATCGAGGCCATGCGCGCTGTCAAAAAACGCCTGGACCCTTATTGGCTGTTGGGCCGGGGAACTCTGTTCGATGTCCCATCTGAAGTTGAGGCCGTTCAGAGCCCCGCTGCCTGATTCGGACCGGCTTGGGCTCATCGGCGCAATCCGGCAGAGGTTCGATCGCGTAGAAGTTGAGCCCGTAGCGCCAGGCGCGGTGCAAGCTGTCAACGCAGACGAGCCCGCGCCGCGGTTCGATGGCTAGCCAGAAGCTCCTGGTGCTCACCAGGTCGTCCAGCGCCGGATACAGCCGGAACATCAGCAGTGGAACGATGAGACAGGTGGTAGCAGCGACGCCGCGCCATTGCTGCCAGGCACCGACGGCGAGGCCGCCCAGCCCGATCATCACCATGGAAAATACCGGCATTTCAAATCCGGCCCGGCTGAGGCCGGAGGCGAGCGCGGCAGGCAGCAGATCCGGCAATGCCGCCGTGAACGACAACATGGCTCCACAGGCGGCACACCAGGCCCAGGAGCGCCGGGATTCAGCCAGTCGAAGCGCCATCAGCACTGCGAGGGGTGGAATCGCGGGCAGGATATAGCCCGGCAGCTTGTTCCTCGATATCGAAAAAAACACCAGAGTCCAGGCAAACCAGATGAAAAGAAGCTGGCGTTTCCGATCGGCCGGCCAGCGTAGCAGGCCAAGCAGCGGAGTCCAGGGGAACAGCGCCAAGGGCAGCACCAGGAGAAAGAACCAGAATGGCTGCACATGCTGAAGCTCCGCGGTGGTGAATCGCGAGAAGTGATGAGTGAGGAAAAACTCTTCGAGGAATGGCTGTCCGTGGTGAATCGTCATAAACAGAAACCACGGTTGGACAATTGCTAGAAAAAGGATCGCCGGCAGCGCAAGCTCACGCCATCGCTTCCGGAGAAACCAGAGGTACGGCAGCGCCAATACAAGCGGAACCAGCCCTTTTGCCAGGACCGCAAGGGCAAGACAGACTGCCGCCGGAATAAACCGCCCGGCAATCGCGAGCAGCATCGCAGAGGAAAAGAAAGCAGCCAGCGGAAGATCCATCACGGCCACGCGGCTTTCGGCGATCCAGGCCGCCGAAGTGCCGAGAATGGCGGTAGCCATCCAGGCGGTCGTCGCGGAAAACTCTTTTGCCAAAAGCCACCCGAACAGAATCAGAAACGCAGCTCCGAGCACCGCGTTGAATGCCCGGGGAGCAATGTCGTCGGGTACGCCGACGGCAAAAGCGGCACCGATTCCCCAATACTCAAGTGGGGGTTTTTCAAACCACGGCTCTCCCCAAAGAACCGGCGTCAGCCAATCGCCGGAAAGGAACATCTCGCGGCCGACCGACGCGTACCGCGGCTCATCCGGGCCGAGAAGCCCCACGGCGCCAAGGTCGTGGAAATACAGCAGATAGAGAGCCAGCGCGGCTACAAAGAGCCGCAGAGCACGAGACACCTCTCAAGTATAATGAGCGGCATGGTGAGGGCCCCGGTCTCCTGCTTGATTTTGTTGAGTTTTAGTATTCCGCTTTCCGCCCAGAATGTCATTCCCACCTGTCATTGCGATCCGTCCGCACCGGAGACGATGCAGCGCCGGGAATGCAGCCTGGCGGGCGTCGCCAACAGGCAACCGCCAGATGAGACCATTTTTTTCGTGAGGGACATCAATCCCCGGAAGCCAAATCGCACGCTGGCCCTGCCGCGTCACACCGCAGGCGCTTACACGCTCGATAAGCTACCACCGGAATTGCGGACGGCCTTGTGGACAGCGGCGATTGAGAAGGCCCGTTCTCTATGGGGCGAAGATTGGGCCGTCGCCTACAATGGAGATAAGGTGCGTACGCAGTGTCACGTCCATCTGCACATCGGAAAGTTGAATTCCGCCGCTAAGCTGGAACAGTTCCGCGAGATCTCGCATCCGCGGGAGATTCCCAATCCCGAAGGACATGGGATCTGGATCTACCAGGCGGGCCGCAAACTACGAGTTCACGAGGGCGAACAGACCACCGAAACCGCGCTTCTTCGCTAGGAAAAATATGAATCTTGTCGATATCGCGAAGCTACCTACGGCTGAAAACTCCGCGATCCAATTGAATCCCACAGATAACGTCGCTATCGCGCGCGTGCCGCTGCCGGCCGATCAAACATTGCATGTGGGCGGCCTGGAAGTGCGTGTTCCCGCCGCTGTGCCGATGGGCCACAAGGTTGCTCTGACGCCGATCGCCAAAGGGGAACACGTCCGTCGCTACGGCCAGAATATCGGCGTCGCGACCCAGGACATCGCCGCCGGAGAGCACGTCCACACGCAGAATCTGGCTTTTGAAGATCATGCCACCGAAATGCGGTTTCCGGAAAAGGAGCGTGCATTCCCGGTGCCTCCCAAAGATGCGCCGACCTGGCAGGGTTATTTGCGCGAGGATGGGCGTGCCGGCACCAGGAACTATGTCGCCGTGGTTGCGGCTTCCAACTGTGCCGCCCATACCGCGGAACTGATTGCCGAAAGCTACCGCGATGAGAAGCTACCCGCCAACGTAGACGGCGTAGTGGCCTTTCCCCATGGCGAAGGATGCGGCCACACCATTGGCCCGGATACCATCCAACTGCAGCGGACACTCGGCGGAGTTCTGAATCATCCGAACGTCGGCGGAGCGATCATCCTCGGGTTGGGCTGCGAGGTAAACCAGATTGACCACTATCTCGGCGAAGGGGCCCCGCGTTCGGACCGTCTGGTGGGAATGACTCTCCAGGGTGAGGGCGGCACGCGCGCTGCTCTCGAAAGCGCCCGCAAGGCGATTTCGGGCATCATGCAGCGCATGTCTTCGGAAAAGCGGACGACTGTACCGGCTTCGAAGATCGTTCTCGGGCTGAACTGCGGAGGATCGGATTCGTTTTCCGGCATCACCGCCAATCCCGCGCTGGGCTGGGCGAGTGACCGACTGGCAGAACTGGGCGGCGCGGCAGTGCTGGCCGAAACCACCGAATGCTTTGGTGCCGAGCACCTGCTGGTAGAGCGAGCACGGAACCGCGAAGTGGCGGAGCGTTTCCTGGGCTTTATTGAGAGCTACCGCGCCTACCTGCGGCAGTTTCAGACGTCGAATTTCAATGACAATCCGTCGCCCGGAAATAAAGAGGGCGGCTTGTCGAACATCCTCGAGAAGTCGCTGGGCGCAATGACCAAGGCCGGTACATCCATGATGGCGGATGCGGTCGACTACGCGGAGCGCATTCGTACGCCGGGGTTTGTTTTCATGAATACGCCGGGCTACGATCCGGTGTCGGTCACCGGGCTCGCTGCCGGTGGCGCCAACCTGATCGCTTTCACCACCGGACGCGGATCTGCTATCGGATTCCCTTCGATTCCCGTCATTAAGATTGCGACCAATACGCCCATGGCGAAGCGAATGAGCGACAACATGGATATAAACGCCGGCCGGATTGCGGACGGAGAAGCGACGGTAGCCGATATAGGCAAGGAGATTTTCGATATGGCGCTGCGGGTGGCGTCTGGTGAACGGACTTGCGCCGAGAAGTTGGGACACAAGGAGTTTGTGCCATGGCGCATTGGCCCCGTGCTCTAGTCCTTGTAGCCGCTACGGTTGTTACCTGCTACGCGGCCGAACCTGCTCCCACCACCCCGCCGAAATCAGCCTTCGACAAGGCAGCTCTCGAAGCCTATTTACGTCATCTGAATCTTTGGAACCCGCAGATTCAGGTCAATATCGAGGACCCGCGTCCTTCGGCCGCACTCCCCGGTTTCCAGGATGTAAAGGTGAAGGCTTCACTTGGCACCAGATCCATAGAGACTACGTATCTCGTCTCCGAGGACGGTCGGAAAATTCTACAGGCGAACGTATACGACATTGGCTGGAACCCGTTTCGCGAGGATCTGGGCAAGCTTCAAAGCGTGTCGGAGCGATCGCCCGGTTTGGGGAAATCCGGCGCTACCGTAGTCCTGGTCTTGTTTAGCGATTTTCAATGCAGCTACTGCCGCCAGCATGCGCAGGTATTGAGGGCGAATTTGCTGAAGACCTATCCGGAACAGGTTCGCCTCTACTTCGTCGATTTTCCTCTCGAGGCGCTACACCCCTGGGCAAAAGCGGCTGCCGAAATCGGCGAATGTGTATTCCAGCAAAAATCGGGAGCGTTCTGGGATTTTCACGACTGGATCTTTGAAAAACAAGGTGAGATCACGGTGGAGAACCTCAAGTCGAAATCCATGGAGTGGGCCGCGCAAAAGGGAATGGATTCCCTGCAGCTAAGCCAGTGCATTGACACGCATGCGGCACGCCCGGCCGTCGACAAGGATATGGATCTTGGCCGGCAGTTGAGTGTCGCTTCTACGCCGACAATGTTCGTCAATGGACGCCGGCTGACAGGAACCACGGCCTGGAACGATTTGAAAGCGATCATCGATCGCGAGATCGAATATCAAAAGACTGCCAGAAACGCAGGCGAGGACTGCGGCTGTGAAGTCGCATTGCCGTCCGCTCCGGGAGCACCGGCTGCTCCCAAACCTGCGGCGCTTCCCGCGGCTTCCGCTAAACCCTAATTCGGAAGGAAGGATCGATCATCCATGCGAGTCGTTATAGCCTTTATCGCAGTTTTTGCCTTGAGCGCAGCATCCCGCGTGACCTTGGATTCCAATCGCTACCAGGAGCATGTGAAGTACCTTGCTTCGCCGGAATTGGGGGGACGCGGAACGGGAACGCCAGGTCTCGAAAAGGCGGCAAAGTTTCTGGTGGAGCAATACAAAGGCTACGGCCTCGAGCCGGCATTCGGAAAGAGCTTCCTGCAGCCATTTACCGTCACTACCAACGCCAAGCTGGGATCGAAGAACCGGGTGACGGATTCGTTGACTAACGTCAAGCAGAAAGCGGAGAAGGACTTCCTTCCCTTTAACTTCTCGGCCAGCGGAAAAGTGGCAGCTCCCGTAGTGTTTGCCGGATACGGGATTACGGCAAAAGAGTACGGCTACGACGATTACGCCGATCTCGACGTCGCCGGCAAAATTGTCCTCGTGCTGCGCTATGAGCCGCAGGAACACGATGAAAAGAGCGTCTTTGCCGGAAAGACCTACACCCGTCACGCCCAATTCGACTCCAAGGCGATCAATGCCAAAATGCACGGAGCCAAGGGTGTCATTTTGATTAACAACCCGATCACTCACCCTTCGGAGCAGGATTCGCTCGAAAAGTTCGGGCGCGCTGCCGGACCTTCGGAAGTAGGTATCCCGTTTATCCAGATGAAACCCACTACCGCCGAGAAATGGATTGCGGCTGCTGGAAAGGATCTGAAGGAAGTTGTCCAGGGTATCGACGCCGATCTGAAGCCTCGATCTTTCGCGCTAAGCTCCGACCTCAAAGTCGAGATGGATATCGATGTGGTCCGCGAGTCAAGAACCGTGAACAATGTCGCAGCCATTCTGCGCGGCGAGACGGACGAGTTTGTTGTGATCGGCGCGCATTACGATCATCTTGGCCTTGGTGAACAGTTCTCCATGGCGCCCTCGGCAGCCGGCACGGTCCATCCGGGCGCGGATGACAACGCGTCGGGAGTGGCGGGAACTCTTGAGCTGGCGGCCTATTTTGCGGGTGGGTCAAAGCCGCGTCGCGGGATCATTTTTGCGAATTTTGCCAGCGAAGAGTTGGGCTTGCTGGGCTCGTCGTACTTTGTCGATCATCCCCCGGTTTCAATGGACAGGATCGCCGCCATGATCAACCTCGATATGATCGGCCGGCTGCGGGAAGGTTCGGTGATTGTCGGTGGTATCGCAACCGGCGGCGCCCAGTTCAAGAGCCTGATCGAAGCCACCGGCCCCCGGCATCCGGGACTGAAACTGGAGGCGAGCGAGCAGAGTGGTATCGGGTCGAGCGATCACACTTCCTTCACGGTGAAGCGGGTTCCGGTTCTATTCTTTTTCACTGGCCTGCATGGTGACTATCACCGCCCCTCCGATACCTGGGACAAGGTGAACGCTAAGGGTGCAGTGGAGCTTCTCGCGCTCGTTGCGGACGTCGCCACAGGCATCGCCAATGCGCCGGAGCGCCCCGAATTTGTCAAGGTAGCCCAACCGTCGCATCCACACGGCACCGGAACCGGCGGCGGCGGTAGCGGGTACGGCCCCAGCTTTGGCAGCTTGCCCGATATGGCATTTCAAGGAAAGGGCGTTCGATTCACCGATTTGCGCGAGGGCTCGCCCGCGCAGAA
>CAYTVP010000128.1:0-11272 GCA_964441675.1 uncultured Solibacteraceae bacterium
ATGACGGTGATGATGGACCTGGTCATCAATCACAGATCCTGGGAGACGATTCGGCCGGCGGGGGCTCAGCCTGCGCAGTACCAGCGGCCGGACGACTACTTCGTGTTCCAGGCCGGATCGCCGGACCGGGCACCGGAGGGATACCGCGGGGAATCGGCATTTGAAGGAATGGAGGCTCCCGCCAACGGCGCGGAAGTGCTGAGTACGGCCGGTCAAATTATCCGCGGGACGTGGACATACCATCGCCAGAAAAAGCGATGGTTCTACCACACGTTTCTTCCTCAGCAGCCTGATGTCAATTGGGAGAACCCGGAGGTACTCATCGATGATCTGCGGACGCTGGCGCTGTGGATGGATGGCGGCGACATTGCCTACGTGCGTCTGGATGCCATCCCTTATCTCTACAAACGGCCGCGGGCGCTGATGAATGCCGCCGTACTGGCGGCCTTTCCCGAAATTTCCGAGATCTTCGATTATTATCGCGGCCGCGAGCTGCCGCAGGTGCATTTGATGGTTCGCCTCATCGGAGTATTTCTCACACATCGCTACGGCTTAAGCGTGGGCATACTGACAGAAAGTAACAGCACGATAGAGCGCTGGAGAAAGTACTTCGGCGAAGGCGCGGGCGCCAAGCTGAACTATCAGTTTTATCGGTCGCAGGCATTGTGGGCGTCGCTGGCGCGGAGCGACCGTACCCCTCTTCGACGTGCAATCTCGGCAACCACCGTCAGCGTGCCGGGTTGCGCGGGCGTGATGTTCGCGCGCGTTCACGATGAGCTGACGTTTGCGCACGTGGAGGCGGAAGTGACGGCGCGAGCGTTACGGCACCTGCTGGCGCGCATGAAGGATCTTCCGCCCCAGCGCGAAGATGCCGCGGAACGGGCTGCCTTTGACGAAATCAAAAGCCGCCTTCCGCGAGATGCAAACGTCTATGAGTTCTGCGGACGTGGAATCGCGGCGCGGGTTTCGAGCGTCTTGAGAGCCGTTCCGCGCGATCCTCTATCCGCTTCCGAGGAAGACGACCTTGTCGCTAAGCATGGATTGCTGATGTCGCTGATCGTTTCTCTGGACGATATTCCCTTGATTTATATGGGCGACGAATGGGGAGAGCCCGACAATTGGCAGGCCTTGCTCGCAACCAGCCCCGAGGCAAATAGCGGGCTCGATATGCGAAACGTGCATCGGGCCATCGACGACCTATCGATTTTCGATCAACTGATGGAAGGCGCTGCTCCGTCTCCCGCGCAGCGTATGTTCAACCAGACGCGGCGCTTGCTGGCGGCCCGGCGCGCCAATCCGGCGATGACGCATGGATCGATGACATTATTGGCCGCGCCGGAGGATGACGAATCCATCCTGACGTTTTTGCGCACGTTGGGGAGCCGCCGCGTATTGGTAGCCAGCAATCTCGGGTTGACGGCAAAGACGGTAGAAATATCGCTCGACCAGCCGGCGGGCGTCGAGATGTTGAACGACCTGCTCGACGGCACGCGGGTTGCGGTACGCCGCCTCCCACAGGCGATTCAGGTTACGCTGAGTGCCCGCCAGACGCGCTGGATTGAGCTGGGGTAAAGCTACGCCACTTCGAGCCGGATCAGTTTTTCGTTGCTCCGGCCGAGTTGTGGCACGATCCGAAACTCTCTTGGCTGTTCATATTGGCTGAGCGAAGACCGGCAGTGCCGGCGAATCGCAGAAAGCACAATGTCGGGCATTACGTTTCCCGCCACTTCGATGTCAGCCGCCACGATCTGGCCGGTGATCGGATTGGCCTTGCCGTATACTCGTACGTCGCGCACGCCGGCGATGCTTCGGATGTGGTCTTCGACGGTAGGAGGGAACACCTTCACGCCTCCCACGTTGATCACTTCTCCCTGGCGTCCCAAAAAGTGGACCCGGTTGCCGCGAATCTCCACCAGATCTCCTGTAGCGATCCACCCGTCCCTTCCACGGGGGGCTGGCGCGCCGTCGACATACCCTTGCATGCCGAAACTGGTTCGAACGTAAAGCTGGCCATCCTCGATTTTCAGGCGGACATTGCCGGTGGGCGCCGAGAGTAACTCGACGGGAAATCCCGGTAATCCATCGCTCACGGCAAAACATGAGCCCAGCTCTGTTGTGGCGAATATCTGTGTAATCCGCGCTATTGGGAAAAACTCACGTAACCGCGGAAACACATCCGCGGTGATCGGTTCGCCGCCGAGCGTGATCTGCCGGAGCTTTAGCCTGGATGCCTCCTTCGCGCTCAGGCGACCGGTAAACATTCTCCAGAATGTGGGAGTGGCGGACGCCGAGTCGATGTGAGCATCTTCAAAGGATCGGAGAACGTCGGGGAACTGCCGCGTTTTGGGAATCGCCAGCGATACCCCGTTTTTCAGCGCGTGCAGCAACACCTGGAGGCCGGCAAAATGATTGAGCGGATAGAGAAGCGACCACCGTCGAAGCCGCGCCGACCCCGTGGCGGGAACCTGTGCCAGCAATCGGTCCCAGGTGTAATGCGCTGCTTTCGGTAGTCCGGTGGTACCGGTGGTCAGGATCACGATGCCGCCGTGCTGTGTATCGGCCGGCGGAACAAAATTGCGGCCGCCCGCGATTTCTGAGATGCAAGCGCAGCTTGCCGGCCAGAATGTCAACGGCTGACCATCGGTAATCAACAGGCCGGCGGGTAGCCGCCGGGCCACCCGGTGAAGGTCGCTGGGCTTGTACTGCCGGTTGAGAATGCATACGCGTGCGCCGCAGCGCTGGGCCGCCGCAAGCGTCAGAATCAGCCGCGCCGAGTCCTGCGCATACAAATACACCGCATCCCCGCTACGAATCCGAAACGCACTTTGGAGCGAGGCTGCGATGCTGTGAACCCTTTGTTCGGTTTCCTGAAAAGTGACGGAACCGGCCGCGTCCCGAACGAATATCTCGTTCGGCCGCTCGGCCGCGTGACGCTTCAAGAACTGGTCGATCATGACACAGGCGCGCGGCTGGAGTAATAAGCAATGATCTCGTTCAGAGTTTGAGGAAATGTTCCGTCCGTATAGGGGTCGTCCTCGAATCGCTCGCCAAGCATCGCAGAGAGTGTCGCGGTATCCATCGAATCAAGACCATATCCCCCGTCGTAGAGAACCGTCCCAGGGTCGACGTTTTCGAGCGGCGTGCCCTTCTCTGTCATCAGCGTGCGGAAAACCTCCTTTACGGCGTGTCCAACTTCGTTTGCGCTCATTTCCTCCCTCCTCGAAATGATCGTCAACCCGCTTCCCGCAACTCAGCGGGCGCGGCGCGAACAATGCGGGCCGGGTTTCCGGCAACTGTTGCGCTGGCCGGAACGTCGCGGGCGACGACCGATCCCGGCGCGATCGTCACATAGGCCCCGATGTCAGCCATCACAGTGGAAGCCGCGCCGATCCAGCAATCCGTGCCCACACGAATCCGCCTGAAGACGCGCCCTTCGTCCGTAAGCCGTCCGTTGGCGTCTCTCGCGTGTTGACCGGTACCGCTTAGAATCTGAACTCCTGACCCGATTAACGTGCGATCTCCGAGATCCACCTGCCCGAGAACACAGTAAGCGCCAATGCCAACACTGTCGCCGATGGATGCCTTGGAATGCGAAAAATAGGAGCCAACCGCAATATGGCTGCCCTCGCCGCAGTGCTCGAGAGTCAGGGAATAGAACGCCACTCGCAGGTAGCTGCCGATCGTTCCGGGAACAAACGCCAACGCCTGCGCGCAAAAGACGAATCCACCATGAAAACGGCCGAATGACGCGACCAGAACCGCGGGAAACACCAGAATCTTTGCGGTTGCGCGAGCGACGGTCTTCACCAACTTCTTAACGGCACGCATGACCAAGTCTGCGAGAAAAAATTCATGGACGACTATCCGGCCAGAGTTCTAGTACGTACGGAGACTTTTGGTTCGGCGGGTCAAATGCGCGTGTTAAACGCTGGGAACGTTCTCGCCGGAGACGGATGCCGTGCCTCTATCGGAGGTACGAATTACTTTAGCCGGACTGCCGACCGCGGTCGCGCCTGCGGGAACAGGCTTCGTGACGACCGAGCCGGCGCCAATGGTTGCCCCTTCGCCAACGTCCGCCATCACGATCGATCCGGCGCCGATCCAGGCACTGGCCCCGATTTTGATGCGAGTCCGATCGCCTTGAATACTGAGTGTGCCGTCGTCGTCGCGAACATGCTGGCGAGCGCCGCTTAATACCTGCGTGCCGGTACCCATCCGAACACCGGTAGCGAGATGAACATGGCCCAGGACGCAGTATGCCCCGATCGCAACACGCGGCTCGATGATTGAATCGCTATGGGCGAAAAACGTCCCGAAGCCAATGCGGGTGTTCAGCGAGCCTTTATGCAACGTGAGGCAGTAGTATGCGGAGCGGTAAAGATCGCCGGGGCGTCCTGGTCCCATCGCCGCCATATGCGCAAAGATCGTGTAAATCGAACTAATTCTGCCGAAGCCGGACACGAGGGCCGGAATGAATGCGAAAACAGTGAAGAATCCGCGGACAACATCTTTGACGAATGACCGCACGCTCTCTACTGGGCGTCTTCCCACTCCTCATTCCACGCCGTCCAGATTGCTTCCAGCTTGGATTCGTTCGACTTCTTGGGATCGTCATCGAAGCCATCCAGCTCCGTTATCCACTGGTGCATGTCGGTGAAGCGGACCGTCTTCGGGTCCAGATCAGGGAACTTTTCGAAGAGCGCAATACCGATATTTTGGAAATCAGACCATTTCATATGGCTATTCCAGCTTAGTGCCCTTCAGTGCCGCGCGGACAGCAGTATTCATCATGGTTTCGGCCAGCTTGATGGTGGCCTGGTTCAGATTTTCTACCTGGGCGCGGATTACGTGGTGGTCGTCGGAGTGATAAGCCATCAGAAGCTGATTGTTCGCTCGATCTACCGCGGCCCGCTCGTCTTCGGTCAAACTCTCCCACGCATCGCTGCGGCGGGATTTCTCGACAGCATTTATCAGATTGTCCGCCTCGACACGCGCCTCACGCACTTGACGGGCAGAGAAATCTTCCTCGGCGTGCGTGATGGACTCAAGGATCATCGCCTCCACCTGATCGTCGGTGAGGCCGTAGGAAGGTTTCACAGCGACGGTCTGCTCCTTACCGGAGCGCAGATCCTTGGCTGCGACATTTAAAATCCCGTTGGCATCGATGGTGAAAGTAACCTCGATGCGCGCCAGCCCGGCCGGCAAGGGGTCCAGATCCTTTAGCTCGAAGCGCGCCAGAGAGCGGCAATCCTTCACCAGTTCGCGCTCTCCCTGCAGTACATGGATTAGTACATGCCGCTGCCCGTCCACCGAAGTGGTGAACTGCTCCTGAGCCATTGTCGGGATGGTGGAATTGCGATGGATGATCTTGGACACAACGCCGCCCATGGTCTCGATTCCGAGCGACAGCGGCGTAACGTCGAGCAGTAGCGTATCTTCCACATCGCCGGCGAGGATGCCGGCCTGAACTGCGGCGCCGAGGGCGACCACTTCGTCCGGGTTCAGTTCGGTATGCGGCTCCGCCTGGAACAGGTTGCGAACAGCCTGACGGACTAGCGGGACCCGCGTCGACCCGCCAACCAGTACAACTTCGTCGATCTGATCCACCGTGACGCCGGCATCGGCCAAGGCCGCGCGGCAAGGCCCCAGCGTGCGGTCCACAATGGGGGCGATCAGGGAGTCGAACAATTCGCGTGTAATCTCTCGCTGGTAGCGGCGTTCACCCAACTCGACGTCAATGGCGGCGGCCGGCTGAAAGGATAGTTCTTCTTTGGCGCGGATGACCGCCTTACGCAGCAACTGGGTTTCTGCCGGCGTAGGCGGCTCATCACCGAGATCTTCGCGGGCGATCGCCAGAAGGAGGTTATCGATATCGTCTCCCCCGAGATGCGTGTCGCCATTCGTGGCCAAAACTTCGAAGATGCCATCGTGGAGCTTCAGGATCGAGAGATCGAATGTGCCGCCGCCCAAGTCGTATACGGCAATAATCCCTTGCTTCCGCTTGTCCAGGCCGTATGCAAGAGCAGCCGCGGTTGGTTCATTCACCAGCCGCAGTACTTCCAGTCCCGCAATCCGTCCCGCATCGCGAGTAGCCTGCCGCTGCGCGTCGTTGAAGTACGCCGGTACCGTGATAACGGCCTGCAGCACAGGCTCGCCGAGAAACTCCTCCGCCTGGCGCTTCAGATAACGCAGAATCAGCGCGCTGATCTCCGGAGGTGTCAGTACCTGACCGCCGATGTCCAACTGGAGCACGGAGTCCGAATCCGGCGCCACGTGAAACGGAAACAGTTTCAGTTCTTCCTGGATATCCGCAACACCCCGGCCCATCAGCCGCTTCACGGAATAGACGGAGCGTTCCGGAGTCTGAAGAATCGCTTTCTGCGCCTCGGCACCAACCAAGACCTCCCCGGACTCGAGAATGCTGACTACGCTCGGAACCATGTCGCCAAGAATCTTCGGCCCTGTCAAATCCATCCGCGCGACCAGGCTGTTGGTCGTGCCGAGATCGATGCCGACAATGCGTTGGAGCTTGGCTCCGAAATCAATCTGAAAGGTGCCCATTAACCAAATTCTCGATATAACGTCTCTGATTCAACAGAAGCCGGATGTCCCTCAGAGAAGCGTCATCAGGAGTACCATCCCACTTTGCGAAATGCTCGCCAAGCTGCCCGTCGATCGCCGAGAGCCGATCGCGAAGCTTTTCCCGTTCTTCGCGGCCACCTTCTTCCACCATCATGTTCAACTCGAACGCTTCTTCGAGAAAGCCTGGCGGAAGATCTTTGGATCGGATATCTCTCTGCTCGAGGAAATACTCCGCGCGGCCCACCGGGTTTTTCAACGTTCGATAGGCGGTATTCAGAATTGCACTTTCCTGAAGAGCACGCTGCTGATCGGCGATACGGGCGCGGACGAAACGATCGGGATGCAATTCCCGGCTGCGGGCGTAAAAACGCTGTTCCAGATCGTGAGGGTCCAGAGCCAGGCGCGGCTCAAGTCCTAAGACGGAGTAAAACTGCATTACGCCGAAAACGACGTACCGCAGCCGCAGCTTTTCTTCGCGTGAGGGTTCTCGAACACAAAGCCGGACTGCAGAAGCGAGTCCTTCCAATCGAGGGTCATCCCGTCCAGATAAACCATGCTCTTCGGGTCGACGAAAACATCGACCCCCTCGAAGTGAAAGACATGGTCGTTCGGACGAGCCTGGGGAGCATACTTGAACTGGTAGCTCAATCCCGAGCACCCGCCTCCTAATACGCCAAGACGCAGACCGCCGCCCGTTACCCCTTGCTTCTCAAAGGCGGCCTTGATCCTCAAGACCGCCTTCGGCGTAACGTGGACGGCGCGTTCTGCCGTTTGGGCGGCAGGCGTTTCGGTGACGGCTCCCATACCTGTTGGATGAGCGAACAGCTTAGGCCGTCGCTGCTTCCTCCTGGTTCACGCCGACCTTCTTCTTGTAGTCGGTGATGGCCGCTTTGATAGCGTCCTCGGCGAGAACAGAACAGTGAATCTTCACCGGCGGCAGCGCCAGCTCCGTCACGATATCGGTATTTTTAATTGTCAGAGCATCATCCACGGATTTGCCCTTCAGCCATTCGGTCGCAAGCGACGACGATGCAATCGCCGAGCCGCACCCGAAAGTCTTGAATTTGGCGTCTTCGATGATCTGCGTTTCCCGATTGACCTTAATCTGCAGCTTCATCACGTCGCCGCACTCTGGTGCTCCTACCATTCCTGTCCCCACGTTCGGGTCGGTCTTGTCGAGCGATCCGACGTTGCGGGGGTTGTCGTAGTGGTCGATAACCTTGTTCGAATAAGCCATTATTTCTCTCCCTTACCAGATTCAGCGTCGCGCGGCGCGATTACCGATTAATGCGCAGTCCATTGAACCTTGCTTAGATCCACACCTTCCTTGAACATTTCCCACAGCGGCGACAGCTCGCGGAGCTTGTTCACGACACTGATCACTTTGTCCGCCGTATAATCAATTTCTTCCTGCGTATTGAACCGGCCAATCCCGAACCGGATGGAAGTATGGGCCAGATCGTCGCCGAGTCCCAGTGCCTTCAACACATAGCTCGGCTCCAAAGTAGCCGACGTGCAAGCCGAACCGGAGCTGACGGCAACATCGTTGATTCCCATCAACAGGCTCTCGCCTTCGACATACGCAAAGCTGATATTCAGATTGCCGGGTAGCCGGTGCTCCATCGAGCCGTTGATATACGTTTCTTCCAGGGCCGACCGAAGCTTTTCCATCAGCCGGTGGCGAAGCCCCGCCAGCCTCTTCATCTCCTCCGGCAATTCCTGCTGCGCGAGAGCGCATGCTTCTCCAAGGCCGACAATCCCCGGAACATTCAATGTCCCGGAACGCATCCCGCGCTCGTGCCCGCCGCCATCGATCTGCGCGGTCAACTGGACACGCGGACCCCTTCGGCGGACGTACAGCGCGCCGATGCCTTTCGGTCCATAAACTTTATGGGCGGACAACGAAAGCAAATCGATGTTGTCTGCAATGACATCCACCGGTACCTTCCCAGCCGCCTGCACGCCATCGGAGTGAAACAGCACCCCGCGCTCTTTGCAAATCTTGCCGATTTCGCGAATGGGCTGCAGGACGCCGATTTCGTTGTTGGCAAACATGATGCTGACAAGAATTGTTTTGTCAGTGATCGCGTCGCGCAGCATGTCGAGATCGACCAGGCCATCCCCATTCAGCGGAAGGTAGGTGACACGCACTCCCTCTTTTTCAAGGTGCTTGCAGGTATCGAGCACCGCCTTATGCTCGGTGGCGGCCGTGACGATGTGGTTGCCCTTCTCGGCATACATCGTAGCGACACCTTTAATGGCCAGATTATTGGACTCGGTCGCGCCGCTGGTAAAGATAATCTCCTTCGGCGTGGCCCCAATCAGTTGCGCGATCTGTCCGCGAGCTTTCTCAACAGCTTCCTCTGCCACCCAGCCAAATGCATGGTTTCGGCTGGCGGAATTTCCGAACTTCTCCTGGAAATACGGCAGCATGGCATCTAAAACGCGCGGATCTACCGGCGTCGTCGCATGATTGTCGAGATAGATGGGGAGTTTCATTAGGTTTATACTCTCGGAGCGGCCGGTTGAATCTGTGACGCCATTAAAATTTGTTGTCCCACGTCACTGGGGTGTGATTCCCGATCTTCCCGCGCCATGTCTTCGATGGAAATGCTCTCCAAAAGTTGCAGGATCCCCTCGTGAATTTTGCGCAAGGGTTCCTTGACGTTGCAAGTCTCCAGTTGGTCGCAGCCGGTCTTGCTGGTGAAGCACGAGGTTAGAATTACCGGACCGTCAATGGCACGCACTACTTCCAGGGTATTGATCCGCCGGGCCTCGCGCGCAAGTCGATATCCGCCATTGGTTCCGTGTTCGGAATGCAGGAAGCCGCCTTTTCCCAGTGTTTGCAGAACTTTCGAGAGAAGCGGCAGGGGGATGCGGTAGGTGTCGGCAATTTCCTTGGCGCTGGCCGCAGAACGCTTAATCGCCAGATGTTTTAGGGCGATTAAGCCATAATCGGTTTTTTTTGTTAGCTTTAGCATCTACCGACGATCTCTATCGACATCTCGGACTTTTTTAGTCCTTAATCTACTATAGCCAACACCTTCCGGTGAGTCAACTTGCCATTCCAACTCACCTTAGACTCCGAAAGCAATGTTGTCCGGTTGGAAAACTTGCGTGGTACACTGCCGCAAGAAATGTGGACCTCCGGAAGGGGAGTCCGGCACGCAAATGCTTCGCCTCTTCAACGTTTACATTCCCAGAAGTGCCATCGCCCTCCTGACGTCCGAGGTGGTTTTGTTATTTAGCTGCTACCTGATCGCGGCCGTCAGCCGGATGAACGTCGATATTACGGTCTATGTGCTTTATGGGACCGGGCTTCCGGCTATGACCGTTGTCGTGGGGACGATCGTTTTAGGCATGTACTTCCAGGATCTGTATGCACAAGTGCGGGTGCGGTCCAGGCTGCTACTTGTGCAGCAGACAAGCCTTGCCATCGGCATCGCGTTTCTCGCGCAGGCCGGACTCAATTACGTTCGACCGGAATTGATGCTCCCCCGGTGGGTGATGTTTGGCGGAAGCGGGCTGGCACTCGTGGCTGTTCCGCTCTGGCGCATGACGTTCGCCAAAATCATGGTGACGACGGTTGCGCAGCGACGTGTCGTTTTCGTTGGAACGAACGAAGTCGTGGAAGAGCTGGCCCAAACCTTCGATCGAGTGCCCGAGATGGGCTTCCACTGCGCCGGATTTATTACGGAGAGAACTCCCGTGCCACCGTTTGCGGAGCATCGTGTTCTCGGAGGTTTACTGGAAACCAAGCGAATTGCCGAGGAAGTGTCTGCGGACCATATCGTCGTCGGGTTGGCCGAACATTCGCCTCTGCTTCCAACGGACGATCTGCTGCAACTCCGGGTGTCCGGCATTCCGATCGAACGGGCAGGATCGATGTTCGGCGCCGCGTTCGGGCGCATCCCGATCCGCGAAATAGCCGCCGCCGATCTGTTGTTTCACGGCGACAGCCCCGCGAACTGGTCGGCGTCCCATTTGCAGGGCATCGTCTCCTGGTTGATTGCGGCGATTCTATCGATTGTGGCCTTTCCCATGGCACTGGTTATTGCGTTGCTTGTGCGGCTGACATCTCCCGGCCCGATTTTGATCCGGCATCTGATGGTGGGCAAGGGTAATCGCCAGTTCACGTTGTACAAGTTTCGTATCGTATCCGGGGAGGGCAGCGCCCAGACGGTGACGCGCCTGGGGCGATGGCTTCGCGACTTCCGGCTGGACGCTATTCCCCAGTTGTGGAACGTTCTGCGGGGCGAGATGGCCATCGTTGGTCCACGCCCCGATCCTCCGGAGATCGCCTACGAGCTCGAACACGAAATTCCGATCTATCGGGAGCGAACGGTAGTGAAGCCGGGGCTTACCGGTTGGGCTCAGATTAACCTATCTGATCGGGATACGCTGCGGAAATTGGAGTATGACCTCTATTACATCCAGCACTGCGCATTCTCGCTCGACCTGTACATTATTCTGACTAAGCTGAAGATGCTGTTGCTGGGCCGGATGGACTAATTATTCGGTTCGTAGCGCTGTAATCGGATCGGTACGAACCACCCGCCATGCGGGAATCAGTGCGGCGGCGAGCGCGACAACGACCAGGATTAGCGGCACTGCAATCAAAGTGGCGGGATCGAACGGGCTGGTTTCGTAGAGCAAGGCCGAGATCGCTCGCCGTCACCCGAGCGATCTC
>CAYTVP010000129.1:0-10143 GCA_964441675.1 uncultured Solibacteraceae bacterium
GAAGCCGGACGCGGATGGGGTATTTCACTACTTCCAAGCGATCTCGCAAGCCGTATCGATTCCGATCATGGTGCAGGACGCTCCACTGATGACGCAGGTAGCCATGCCTGCGGCATTGTTGGCGCGCATGGCCCGCGAGATTGAATGGGTGAAATTGGCCAAAGTGGAGGCTCCGCCAACGGCACCGAAGATTGGCTTGCTGAAGGCGAACGTAGGCGACGATTTCGCGATTTTCGGTGGCCTGAATGGTCAGTTTTTGATCGAAGAATTTGACCGCGGAGCGGTTGGAACCATGCCGTCGAGCGATATCTCCAACATCTATTCCGCGATCTGGAGCGCGCTTGAATCGGCGGACCGCGCTCAAGCGTGGCGGCTTTTTTCACGGGCGCTTCCCTTGATCCGCTTCGAGTTGCAGCCGGGCCTGGGAGTGTCGGCCGCCAAACATAATCTAATGGCTCACGGTGTACTCGGAACCGCTCGGGTCCGGCATCCTACTTCCTCCCTCGATGCCGCCGGCTTGCGCGAGTTGCGCGCAGTGCAACAGTTGGCCGAAAGCGACGAATGAAGATCGCTTCTGTTGAGACGTGGCCCGTACGCCTGTCTCGCGATCTCGATGCCGCCACAGGCACTGCTGGTACGCCCACCGTGTTGTCTGCCGGGCGCGGTGTCTATCGATGGTCACGCGTCTATCCGGCGCTGTATTCCACGCAGTTTGAAACTGCGCTGATCCGATTGCGTACCGATTCCGGGATTGAAGGTTGGGGCGAGGCTCAGGCACCGCTTGTGCCGGAAGTTGCCTGTACAATCATTGACCGCCTCCTTGGGCCGATGCTCCTCGAAGAGACATGGGAGCCGGAACCCGATGATATTGCCCGGTTGTGGTGGCGTATGTACGAGACCATGCGTGTTCGCGGGCAAACGGGCGGATTCATGATCGACGCAATCGCCGCGATGGACATTGCGCTATGGGATATCGCCGGCAAAGCGCAGCAAATGCCCGTGGCCGCCCTGCTGGCATCTTCCCCCAAAGACACGATACCTGCCTACCTGAGCGGGCTTGCGACAGGCGCCGACCCGGGTCCGTTCCGGCTGGTCAAGCGTTTTTTCGATACGGAAACCGAGGACGAGTTTTTGCGTAATCTGCCGGACGGATCAGCCGTCGATGCGCTCTGGCGGCTGCGTCCGGAGACCGCTGCCGACTTTGGCCGCGAACTCGACCGGATGCAGAGCGCTTGGCTGGAGGCGCCTCTTCCGCCCGAAGATGCCGCGGAGCACGCCCGCCTTGCCGGCGAAATCCGGACCCCGATCGCGTTAGGAGAGAGCTATCGAACGCGGTTCGAAATGGCTCCCTTCCTTGCCGCAAAGGCGCTCAGGATCTTTCAGCCCGATTTAGGGCGTATGGGAATAACGGAAGCAACGTATGTTTCCGCGAAAGCGAGTGAATACGGGATCGAGGTAGTGCCCCATATCAGCATTGCTCTCGGTCCGCAGATTGCTGCCGCTCTCCATTTCGCCGCCGCTACATCGAATTGTTCTTTGGCTGAGTACAACCCGCAGGTACTTTCGATCGCAAACAGGTATCTAAGTGCTCCCATTCAGGTGGAGAAAGCCGCGTGGATTGTTCCGCAAGGCGCCGGATTAGGTATCCTTCCTCACGATTTTTAGCTCCTTGCTTGTTCTGGCATTGCGTGAATTCACGGATGTTACAGAATTACGTTGATAGACTGAACGGACAGGGGTCGCCCCCGCTCGTTTTTTTATGCCTCAATCTCTCCGAAACTTGTTGCTTTTGTTCTGCCTTGCTCCCTGTCTTTGGAGCGCTACAACGGTTCGCTTCGAGCCCGCCATCGCCGAAGCTGGACCGTTTCCTACAGATTTTCTGACAGTTGTCGACTCGCGGCAAGAAACCGGTCTGCGCGTCAATTTGCCGATGCCTGCGATGTGCGCGGGATCTCCAACATCGATCGAGTGTGCCAGTGTTGCGCTTCTGAATCAGGTTGATGGATTTAGTCTGAATCCACAAGCGAAAGCGTGCTTTTCAGGGGATATCAACCCTGCTTCCCTTCCAGGCGCGCTCTCGTTCCAAGCGCCCGGATCGATGTTATCCATTCCAGCCAATCAGATTTATTACGATCCGGCAAGTAAGTGTGTTTTTGCCAAACCGCAAAACATACTAAATCAACAGAGTAAGTATTTATTCTTAGTTGGGAATAGTGTACTTGATATAGATGGACTTCCGGTAACACAGTCTCCGGCATTTACTAACTGTATTACCGCCGATCCTTCGCCGTACTGTGGAAGTCTCCGCGCTGCGTTGGGATCGCCAGCACCGGCGGTAGCTACTGCTTCTCTATTTACAACGCTGAGCGCGACTGCTTGGCTCCAAGACGCGCGGCAAATGGTGAACCGTTCCTCTACACCATACTTGGCGGTCCCAGCAGGGTTGTTCACTAGCTTTAATGTCTCGAATCTAAAAGAGATTGCGTGGTATCCGCAGAACAGCTCGCAGCCATCTCCCCAGGTCCTGTCGCTTTCCGCATTAGCCGGTGTCGACAAGATTGCCTTCGGCTTGTTCCTGTCGCCCAACTTCATCAACGTGAGTGGGCCCACCGCGGGAACAATCACGACCATCCCAACCAAAAATCCAATTCAGTCACTGGTTCCGGTTCCGGGCCTTACTTCGCTGTTGTTCCCCGGTTATGTTGCGATTTCCATGCATCTTTACCTTCCACCGCAACACTTGGCAACTTCCGGCAAGTTTCCTGTCGTGATCTACGGACATGGCTTGGGCGATTCGCAGTTCGGGGCTCCACATTTCATTGCCGGTAAGTTGGCGCAGAATGGCATTGCCACGCTCGCATTTGAAGTTCTCGGACATGGATTTGGAGCGGGCAGCTATGTACGTTTGACGAACAAGTTCAACCTGCCAACCTTCGTGGCAACGCCGGGTAGGGGTATTTCGCTCGCACCGGGCGCTCCGATCGGACCTACGGATGGCTGTATCGCCCCGGGTCCTGTCGCGACGCGCGACTGTGGACGTCAATCGGCTATCGATCTGTTTGCCCTGGTTCGAACCATTAAAAAGACGAACGGCCTCGGCCAGCGCCTGGATCCCAACCGGATCTATTACGCCGGACAGTCGTTCGGATCGCTGTTTGGCACGCTGTTCCACGCCGTCGAGCCCGGTGTCAGCAAAGCGGTGCTCAACGTCGGCGGGGGTTCGATGGCAAACATAGCGCGTCTGGCCATGTCCGGGCGGCCGCTGGGCATGGCGTACCTGGGAATGTTCAACCCTCCCCTTCTGAATGTTCCACCGGCGCCGCCGCAGGCCTATTTCCATGACGCCTTTAACGACGATTATGTTTATCGCGATCAGGGCGTGACCATTTCGAGCGTGCCGGGTGCAGTCCCCATACAGGCGGCATTCGAAGTCGCAGAATGGCTCGGAATGACGGGCGATCCCCTGGCTTATGCGCGTCATCTGAAGACCGCGCCGCTGGCAGGTGTGCCGGTGAAGCAGACCCTGTTCCAGTTCGGCCTGGGAGACCTCGAAGTTCCGAACCCGACAGAATCGGCTTTGGTCCGGGCGGCCGGAGGCCAGGATTCTACCTGGTTCCTCCGGTTCGACATTGCCGCATCCATACAGCCTCAACTTTTGGGCTTGGTGATGCCGGGATTTCCGTTGCCGATCATGCCGCATCGTTTTCTTGCCAATCCGACCATTTTCGATGGACCGGCCCAACAGTCTATTGCGCTTGCCGCGCAACAACAGGCGGCCGGTTTCTATACGGGGCCATCCATACCGGAGCCGAATCAGTTCCTGACCGGTCCGTTCACCGGCGTTCCCTTGTTCGAAGTGCCCGCGGCCCTGCCGGAGCAGCTGAACTTCTTACAAATCCAACCGTAGCGCTCGTTCGATTGTTTAAAACTCGCGGCACGCCTACACAACAACCTAAAATTGTTTTGATGGGCGTGTCGCCGGTTCTGTCGATCCTGATTCCTTTATTCAATGAGGAAGACACCATTGGCGCTCTGCTGGAGCGGGTTTTGGCGGCTCCGCTCGCCGATGGTATTTCTCGCGAGATCATCGTAGTGGACGACGGCTCGTCGGACTCCTCCGGCGAAATCGTCGAGTCGTTTGCCGCGCGCCATCCGGAAATACGCCTGCACCGGCATCCTCTGAATCGTGGAAAGGGTGCGGCCGTGCGCACTGCTTTGGAGGACGCACGGGGCGAGTTCTGCATCATTCAGGATGCCGATCTCGAGTACGATCCTCGCGAGTATTCGCGCCTGTTGGAACCGCTCGTCGATGGCAGCGCCGATGTCGTCTACGGATCGCGTTTCATGGCCTGGGGCGCCCGGCGCGTACTCTATTTCTGGCACACAGTCGCCAACCGGTTACTGACCACGCTTTGCAATATTGTTTCCGACCTGAACCTGTCCGATATGGGCACCGGGTACAAGGCGTTTCGAACCAGTCTGGTCCGGAGTATCCCGTTGCGGAATGACCGTTTCGGAATCGAGCCCGAGCTCACCATCAAGCTGGCGCGCCGCGAGGCCAGGATCTATGAAACTCCAGTCAGCTATCACGGCCGAACGTACGATCAGGGCAAAAAGATCGGTTTTAAAGACGCCGTGGAAGCTGTCTGGGTGATTGCGCGCAATGCTTTCACACGCGACATCTACCGGGAACATGGGCCGTCGATTCTTGAGGCCTTCTCCGGGGCGAAACGTTTTAATCAGTGGATGGCCGACACGGTGCGGCCGTATGTGGGCGACAGCGTGCTCGAAATCGGGGCGGGCATTGGCAATCTGACACGACAGCTCTCGCGCGGGCGAAAACGCTATATCGCGGCTGATATCGATGAAGAGCATCTGGAGCGCCTGCGCGTGCGGTTTCAGCACAGCCCGCAGATCGGCGTCTCCGCTTGCAATCTCATCGAACCGGCAGATTTCGCGGCGTTCTCGGATCAGATGGACTGCGTTATCTGCCTCAACGTCCTCGAACATGTTCCCGACGATCAGCTGGCGATGCGGAATATCCACTCCGCGTTGTGCAAGGGCGGCCGCGCGATCATCCTGGTTCCTCACGATCAGGCGATTTACGGAACGCTGGACGAAGTGCTTGGTCACTACCGCCGCTACACGCACCAGCAACTACGCGAAGTGATGGAAGCGCAAGGCCTTGTGGTGCGCGAAATTCTCGAGTTCAATCGCATTTCGCGGCCGGCCTGGTATCTCAGCGGGCGCGTTTTCAAGCGCCGGACGATGAGCCCCCTGCAGTTGAAACTGTTTGACCGCACAGTCTGGTTTTGGCGCTTTGCGGACCGGCTGCTTCCGTGGCCGCCAACGTCAATTATCGCCATCGGCGAGAAGAAATAGCCCGATTTCTTGAATCGGGAGGCAATCGAATCCGAGGGCACTTAAATCGGAGGACAATGGTTTCGCCATGACCGCTATCCAGATTCTGATTGTGACGATGCTCTGGGCGCCGCTATTCGCCGCCGAGGTTCCCTCGCCGGCTCTCCTGGTGCTGAACAAGGAGGAGGCGACTCTTGCAATTGTCGATCCTGCCACGAACAAGGTATTGGGCAAGGTGGCCACCGGGCAGGGGCCGCATGAGGTTGAAGTATTGGAAGACGGGAAGTTGGCCTTTGTCACCAACTACGGTGCTCGCACGCCGGGAAGCTCGTTATCCGTGATCGATCTCGAAGAGCGAAAAGAACTGCGCCGCGTGGACCTGACTCCGATGCAGCGGCCGCATGGAATCGCCGTTGCGGATGGCAAAGTATGGTTCACCGCCGAGAGCAGCAAGCTGGTGGGACGCTATGACCCGGACAAAAATCGTGTCGACTATTTGCTGGGCACCGGTCAGGACGGAACGCACATGGTGATGGTGAACAAGGATCACAGCCGCATCTATGCATCCAATTTAGGGTCGGATAGTATCTCCATCTTTTCGCTGCAGCCGGATGCCGCAAGCTGGACGCAGACTGTTGTTCCGGTTGGCAAAGGGCCGGAGGGAATGGATCTTACTCCGGACGGCCGCGAATTGTGGACGGCTCACTCGCGTGATGGCGGCGTGTCGATTATCGATGTTGCCACCAGGAAAGTCACTGCCTCCATCAACGTAAATACCAAGCGGTCGAATCGGTTGAAGTTCACCAATGACGGAAAGTATGCGTTCATTTCCGATCTGTCGGGAGGCGAACTGGTAATCGTCGATACCGCGTCGAAATCCGTCTCGAAGAGAATTCCCTTGGGAAAGATGCCCGAGGGAATCCTGATGGAGCCTAACGGGCAACGCGCCTATGTGGCCGTGGCGGGAGACAACCGGATTGCAATTCTCGATCAAAAAACTCTCGAGGTCACAGGGCAACTGGAAACCGGTGCTGGCCCGGACGGCATGATTTGGGTGGGTACTTCGAAGTAACCAAACGTCAGGGTTTCGGCTTTGGGCGGTATTCGCTATTCCCGGTGATTACGGGCTTCGGGTCGCCGGGCAGCGGGATGCCAGCCGCTTGCATCGCGCTGGTGATCGCCGCGACTGTGTCCGGCGATGGTTTGAAGTTCCCAAACCGGTATCCTTCCGCGATGATGAGCGGAGTCCAGCCTTGCTTGTTCTTCTGATTCCAAATAGCGGGGTCGGCTCCTCGCTCTGCTAGAAATCGCACAACGCCGGGCAGGTTCTTATAAGCCGCGCCATGCATCGCCGTTTCGCCTTTCGCGTCCACGGCGTCGATATCGTTCCCCAGCTCCAGGGCAACGGCCGCGGCTTCGATCGCCTCGGTTTCCGTTCCCGCATCTTCTCCGGGCGAGCGCGTGCCCAATCCCGCCGCCGCCATGAGCGGAGTGCTGTTGTCGGCATTCGGCAGCTTCGGATCCGCTCCCAATTCCGCCAGCAGGCGCATCAGTTCGGCATCGGCTGTTCGGGCTGCCAGGAAGAACGGCGTGGCGCCAAGCGTATTCAGGCTGGTGAGCCCGACATTCATCTTCTTAGTCATGCGGGCGTTCGGATCGGCGCCTTTCGCAATCAGCTTGCGGACAAACTGAACGCTGTTCATCGCACCCGAGCCGCGGGGGGCTGGATCGTTATCGCCGCCACCCGGTTTGCGGACCCAGGTTACTGCGTGGAGAACGGTATATCCCACACCGATGGCGTTCGGATCGGCACCGGCGTCGAGCAGCGCCGACGCGAGTTCGAAATGCCCGTTTGTTACCGCCAGGTGTAGCGCGCTGGTGCCGGATCTCGGCGCACCGGCGCCCGATGCGGGGCGCGGTCCTCCTGTTTCGAGCGGCCGGATCGTATCGTTGACATCGGCGCCGGCCTTCAGAAGCGCCAACGCCACGTCCTTCTGTCCTTCGCGAACGGACAGCAGAAAAGGTGTATAGCCCGAATCGAGGCGCGAGCGTATGCGGGCTCCGGCTTCGAGCAAAACTTCCACCACCTCGCGGTGTCCCTCTGCCGCCGCCCACATCAGTGCATTCTGTCCCCGGCGCGGCTCCTGAGCATGGACGTCCGCGCCCTTCGAAAGCAGCATCCGAACGACATCCGCCTTGCCGGTGCGCGACGCTGTCATTAAGACCGTTTCGCCGCCAGGCAGCTTCTCGTTCGGATCGGCGCCGGCTTTGAGAAGCAGGTCCACCAATGCCGCGTTGCCGTTGGTCGCGGCAAGCGAAAGCGGGGTCACTCCATACCGGTTGGCCGCGCGCGCGTCCGCTCCGCCGGCCAGCAGCGACTCCGTCTTGGAGACATCTTCGCGGTATACGCTCCAGTGCAGCGGCGTGGTTCCATCGTCCGCCATCAGCGGCAGGAACATCGCCAGGACGCAGATACGCTGGAAGGTCATGAGCAGTCTTAAAGAGACAGCGGTTCCAACAGTTCGTCGATTTTTCCGGTGCTGTCCGCGAACGAATCCAATCGAACACCTGCCTTGTCGAGCAGCGTCAGGTGAAGGTTCGCGAGCGGGGTAGGCTTCGCATAGCGAATATGGCGTCCGCCGCGCACGCCGTTAGCCGAGCCCCCGGCGACCAGGATCGGCAAGTTCACATGATCGTGAACATCCGGGTTTCCCATCCCGCTGCCATAGAGGATCAGCGAATGGTCCAGGAGCGAACCATTGCCTTCCGGTGTGGCTTTCAGCTTCTCGATGAAATACCCAAACAACGACACGTGGAATGCGTTGATCTGTGCCACTTTGGACAGCTTTTCCGGATTGCCGCCGTTGTGCGTGAGTGGGTGGTGCGGTTCGGAAACCCCGATCTCGGGGTAGGTCCGTGTACTGGTTTCGCGGGCAAGCTGAAACGTGATGACGCGGGTGACGTCGCCCTGAAACGCCAACACCTGAAGGTCGAACATCAGGCGGGCATGATCGGCGTATGCCGCTGGCACGCCCGCCGGACGATCGAGATCGGGAAGGGCGGACTCGGAGGTGGCCGCCTCCGCCTTCTGAATCCGCCGTTCCACCTCGCGGACGGAATCCAGGTATTGCGAGATTTTGGTCCGATCGGATGGCCCAACTTTTCTTTCGAGCCGTGCAATGTCGTCCCGCACCCAATCGAGCAGGCTGGCAGTCTTTTGCAGTTCGCTGCGCCGCTCAGCGGGCGTGCCGCCGTCGCCGAAAAGTCTCTCAAACGCCACTCGCGGATGGGCTTCGGCGGGCAAAGGCGTTGTCGGCGACGACCAGGAAAGATTGTTCTGGTAAACGCAAGCGTATCCGTTGTCGCACTGGCCGACTGTAGTCAGCAGGTCCATCGCCAGCTCAAGCGAGGGTAGGCGCGTGTCCATTCCCAATTGCTGGGCGGCTACCTGGTCCACTGTAGTTCCGAGATGATAGTCGGTACTCTCGGTCCACTTCGCTTTGGCGGCGCTGAGAAACGCGGCGTTTGAAGTGGCGTGTGTGCCGGGATACGCGTTCTTCAGCTCCATGTTCGTGATCACGTTCAGGTGATCGACCACCGGAGCTAGTGAACTCAGGCTGGGAGACAACTGCGTGAGCTTACCTTCCCCCGCTGGCGTCCATTGTTCGATGTGCGCGCCCATCGGCATATATACGAAGCCGAGACGCTTTGTTCGCGCGGCAGGAGTTGAGGCGTATGCCGTTAGCGGAGGCACCATGGCGTCCAGGAGCGGCAGAGCGATGGCCGCCCCGGTACCGCGCAAAAAAGTTCGCCTGGGCAAGGCCCGCTTTGTGACGATCATTGTGATCTCCTCATTTGAAACGGAGTGCTCGTAACGATTCCCAGGACGACCGACGAAAACCGGTAATCGTCCCTTTGAGCATTCCGTACGATTTGTCGGACGGCGGGAGCATCGAAATGTTCGATCCCGCGACCCAGCGAGTATGTCAGCAGCTTCTCCGTCAAGGTCGCGACAAATGTTTCCGGCCGCACCAGCAGCGCCTTTTCGAGTTCGGCAATCCCGGCAAGCTTTGTACCGTCCGGGAGGCCGCCTGCGACATCAATCGGCTGTGCGTCCTCGGTAGACCGCCAGCGGCCCACCGCATCGTAGTTCTCGAGCGCGAACCCTACCGGGTCCATCAGTTGATGACAGCCGGCGCAAGCAGGGTTGGCACGATGCTCGGCCAGCCTTTCTCGCATCGAAAGCGGCTTCGTGGCCGCGGCGTTTTCCTTGAGTGCCGGAACATTCGGGGGTGGCGGGGGAGGCGGAATGCCGAGAATATTGTCGAGAATCCACTTGCCGCGAATTACCGGCGAGGTACGGGTCGCATATGAGGTAACCGTAAGAACGCTGCCATGGCGCAGCAATCCGCCGCGGACGTCCGCCGGACCAAAAGTGACTTTCCGGAAACGGCTGCCATAGATATTCGGGATTCCGTAGTGCTTCGCCAAACGCTCATTGACATACGTGTAATCGGCCCGCAGCAGATCGAGAACGCTGCGATCTTCACGGAGAATGCTTTCGAAAAACAATTCCGTCTCGCGCCGGAATGCGCGGCGAAGATTGTCGTCAAAGTCCGGGAAAATGCGCATATCCGGGGTGATCGAAGCAAGATTTCGAAGATATAACCACTGCTCGGCGAAGTTGGTGACCAGCGCGTCCGAACGTTTATCGGCCAGCATCCGCCGCACTTGCCGCTCCAGCTTTTCCGGTGTTCGCAGATCGCCCCGTACGGCTGCATC
>CAYTVP010000129.1:10153-11268 GCA_964441675.1 uncultured Solibacteraceae bacterium
CCACAGGAAGAACGAGAGGCGCGAGGCCAACTCGAGATCGCCGATCCGGTATGCCGTGCGGGTGCCAACGCCGGCAGGGTCCTGTTCGACGCGGAATAGAAACTCGGGACTGATCAGAATCGCACTCAACCCCATTTCGATGCCGGCTTCAAAGTCTCCCCGGCCGCGCGCCTCGCGATAAAACTTCATGGGGCCGTCAAGATCTCCGGCAATAACGGGACGCCGGTAGGCTCGCCGCGCCAGCTTCGCGAAGATTTTCTCCGCACAAGCTTCTTCTTTCGAGGCCTCTTCCGGCTGGCAGATGAATATTTGCCTCCGGCTGGGTGCATCGCCGGGCCCCGTCATGTCGTAGGGACCATTCACGGCGATCGAGTACAACGCCGGGCGGGTCCTCGGATGCCGGTCCATGTTGAACCGGGCGTGCCATGGCTGGCGCTCGGTTTCGAGTAACAAAGACGGCTCTTTCGGAAACGCCGCAGCCACCGTGTGCGGACCGGCCTGAACGGGCACGCGTACCTTTAAATCGTGATCAACCAGCGAATGGTCCTGGCCCTTCGGCGGCGGCTGGACGCTGAATAGCTGCAGCCGCTCGCCATCGAGCATCAACTCCACTTCGTGCGGCTCCCGCAAACCTTCGACATGCTCATTCCGATCTCGGGCGAGCCGCAGCTGAATGACGTACTCGCCATCTGCAGGAAAGTTGTAGCGAACCCTGGTGCCTCCGCGAGTCCCGAGCGGGAGTCCCTCGAGATGTTCCTCTTGCGTCAAGTCCGGTGGGAGTGTGAAAACATCGCCTCCGGGTGAGCGGGGTGGGTGGCCCATGGCAAGGCGGCTGATTTTCCGCGCGGCTGCCAGATACCGCTCCAGCAGCGTCGGCGATAGATCGCCAACGGTGACATTGTCGAAGCCATGGCTGGCATCATCGGCAGGGAGCAGAGACGTGACATCCATCTCCACAGCCAGGAGGTCACGAATCGAGTTCCGGTATTCCGTGCGGTTCAGACGCCGGAAGCTATCCGTCCGGCCTGGATCGGGTTTCGCCTTCGCTGCCTGGTCGAGAGATGATTCGAGAGAAGCCAGAAGAGCTTTGTATTCCGCTTCGTTGGGCCGTGGCA
>CAYTVP010000130.1:0-1197 GCA_964441675.1 uncultured Solibacteraceae bacterium
GCCGGCGCCACGACCGTGAAGAAGGATTGCGACGAGCCGGGCGTCGGAGAGTGCTGGCCCGGCGTGAAGCACGGGTTGGTGGGCGTGGGGGTCGTGATCTTGCTGCATCTATTCCTCGCTGCATCCAATTGCATCAATCGATCGGCTTGAGGTTGGAGACGATCTTCGTGCGATGTGGTTCGAGAAATGGTGGCAGCACAAGCTTCTCCCCAAGTGTCGATGGATCCTCGTCAACCGCGAACCCCGGCCCATCCGTGGCAATCTCGAAGAGCACTCCGTTCGGCTCGCGCACGTACAGACTGCGAAACCAGTACCGGTCAACCTTGCCGCTGTTAGGAATGCCAAACTCGGTCAACCGATCAGACCAGGCGTCGTAGTCGGTGTCGCGACTCCGGAACGCGACGTGATGGACCCCGCCAGCTCCCTGTTGGACGACCGGCAGATCAGGCTGCACGGCGACATGCAGCTCTGCGTGCGGCCCGCCGCCACCCATCTCGAATATGTGCACTTGCGTCGCGGGATTGTCCGGATGTGGACAATCCCGGACTTGGCGCATGTTAAAGACCCGCGTGAGCAGCACATCTGTCGGGTTCAGCGTCGGAACGCTGATTACGATAGGTCCGAGGCCGCGAATCTGCCACTCGCGAGGCACAGGGCTTCGGTCCCATCCGGCCGGCGGATCACCCTGTCCCGCATCGTCGACGAGGGCGAGGCGCTGCCCCTCAGGGTCCTCGAACAGGAGGGTCAGACGGCCATCCCGCTCAAAGATGTCGCCGTGTTCGACACGCTGTTCATCGAAGTGGCTCGCCCACCACGCCAACGCTTCGCGTCCGTTGACGCGCAGGCAGGTACGGATGATGCTGCGCGTTCCCCGGCGCTCTCGCGGGACCGGCCAGTCGAAGAATGTGAGGTCCGTTCCTGGGCTCCCTTTGGCATCCGCGTAGAAGAGGTGATAGGCGCTGACGTCATCCTGGTTTACAGACCGCTTCACCAAACGCATGCCGAGCGTTTGGGTATAAAAGCGATGATTCTCCCGGATTGCGGCGGAAATCGCCGTGAGATGGTGAATGCCAGAGAGCTCCATGAAACCTTCCTTGAGTTCGGCCAGCATCGGACCGATCGCCACCTCTGATGAGTGTGGCATACTGTTGACGCCGCGAACTTAGAATTCGCGGCAAGGTGGACCTGGGCTATGCT
>CAYTVP010000130.1:1207-11260 GCA_964441675.1 uncultured Solibacteraceae bacterium
GGCGCGCCCACGTCAAGGGGTCGGATAAACAATGCCCGACATCGACCACTACAACAACATTGTCCTGGGAAGTGGCGAAGCCGGTAAGTACATCGCTTGGACTCTGGCAAAACAAGGAGAGCGGACGGCTGTTGTGGAACGGCGGTGGATTGGCGGTTCCTGTCCGAATATCGCCTGCCTACCCAGCAAAAACGTGATCCATAGTGCAAACGTGGCATCGCTCTTTGCTCGCGCGGCGGAATTCGGTGTCGACATTCCATCGTTCTCTATCAGCATGGAGGCTGTTCGCGCCCGCAAGCGGGAAATGGTCGAGGCACTAGTCAAGACTCATCTGAGCAATTACGAGACGAGCGGAGCCGAGCTGATCCTCGGTGAAGGACACTTTACCGCTGCGAAGACACTTGAAGTCAAACTGCGCGATGGACACACACGGCATATAAACTCGGACCGGATTTTTCTGAATGTCGGTACTCATGCCTCAGTTCCTGACCTGCCGGGGCTTGCGGCCGCTAACCCGCTGACGCACGTTGAGGCTCTCGAACTGGATCGTACTCCCGATCATTTGGTAATTCTGGGCGGCGGGTACGTCGCTCTCGAACTCGGTCAGGCAATGAGACGCTTGGGTAGCCGCGTCACCGTCATTGAGAGGGGACCCCAGCTGGCCAGGCGCGAGGATCCGGATATTGGGGAAGGCCTGCTGGAACTATTTCGGGATGAAGGGATCGACGTCTTGCTCCGAACGCAACTGCAGAAGATAAGTGGAGTGTCTGGTGAAGGCATCCGCGCACAAGTCGATTGCGAGGGGCAGCTGCGCAACGTTGAGGCCAGTCACATCCTCGTTGCGACTGGCCGTACGCCGAACACACGAGGAATCGGGCTCGACAATGCAGGTGTCGAACTAAATGACAGAGGCTATGTCAAAGTCAATGACCGGTTGGAGACCACGGCCTCGGGTGTTTGGGCTATGGGCGAGTGCGCCGGCAGTCCGAAGTTTACGCACGTGTCCTTTGATGACTTTCGTGTTGTCCGCGACAATCTAAAGGGCGGTACTCGAACGACAAGGGACCGGCTCATTCCGTACTGCTTGTTTACGGATCCGGAACTTGCGCGTGTGGGATTGAATGAGGTAGAAGCCACGAACCGTGGCATCGAATATCGCGTGGCCAAGATGCCCATGAAAGCCGTTCTCCGCGCGCGTACACTCTCGGAAACGCGCGGTTTTCTGAAGATGCTCATCGACGAGCACAGCAACAAAATCCTTGGATTCACCGCTTTCGGCGCTGAAGGAAGTGAGTTGATGGCCGTTGTCCAAACAGCAATGCTCAACAACGTGCCGTTCCCTTCCCTTCGGGATACGATATTCACTCACCCTACAATGGCGGAATCACTGACTTCATTGCTTGCTGAGGTTGAAGTGAGGCCGCAGATCTGAATAGCCATCGCCCAACTCGGGTGGGCGAGGTCGGTAATCGTGCCAGACAGTTCGACTACTGTTTTGCCAGTGAGCGGATCGCAACCTAGATTTCCGGCTGTTGGTGTCACAGACGCCACCATCGAAGTGTCCGCGTTGTAGTTGTTTCTAAGGACGCAGCAGCGTCTTCATCGCGCGACGCTCGTCCATGGCGCGATACCCTTCCGCGACCTGATCCAGCGGCAGCACCAGATCGAACACCTTTCCGGGATTGATCTTCCCGTTCAGGACCAGCTCTATGAGTTTGGGTAGGTAGCGGCGAACCGGGGCAGTGCCGCCGTGCAGGTGAATGTGAGTGTAGAACAGTTGCTCTCCCTTCAGCTCCACCCCGTGCGGAACGCCGACGTAGGATACGAACCCTGCTGGGCGCGTGGATTGAATCGCTTGCGTCATCAACTCCGCCGTGCCCACACATTCCAGCACGGCGTCTGCGCCGACCCCTTTGGTCAGCTCCTTGATCCGTGCCATCCCTTCATCCCCGCGCTCAGCCACAATGTCTGTGGCACCGAAGTCACGCGCAAGCTTCTGCCGAGACTCGTGACGGCTCATTGCAATAATCCGCGCAGCTCCCATCTGCTTCGCAGAGAGCACACCGAGCAGGCCGACTGCGCCGTCACCGACCACTGCGGCCATGCCGCCCGGCTTGACATTAGCTGCATCGGCAGCAAACCAGCCGGTACCTAGCACGTCGGAGCACGTGAGCAGGCTCGGCACCAGATCGTCGGACGGCACGCCCGGCGTCGGGACCAGTGTTCCGTCCGCCAGCGGCACACGAAGAAGCGGCGCCTGCGCCCTCAACATGGAATTCGCGATGCATACGCCAGGGCCATAAAGAACTGTTCCTCGCATTCTGATATCCTTCCACGATGTTATGCCTGTCTCGGACCGGATACGCGCTGGTCAACGGCGGCGGCGATCGCGCACTTCCTCAATAACCTCATGGATTGTGACACTTCACGCCGGCAACATTCGACTCAGTAGATCTGATGCGAATGACAGCGTCTTTGCGATCCTTCTCCCGTCTCCAGCCCCACTTCTCCGTGCGCTCTTCTTCTGATCTAGCGCCAAAAAACTAACACATCACTGACGCTGGCATACGTTCGAACGTACTCCACGTATTCGACGCTCAAGTATTCGCCTCAAAGAGGCACAGGATCATTGGACTACCCGGCCGGGGCGAACAAAGCAACGCCAGCTTCCTCAATCCGAGGGAGCGCGATCATTTCCTTTGTGAATGCGCCGTCAGCCTGGATCAGGCGGGCGATGCAGCCCGTCCAGCCGGTCTGATGACTTGCGCCAATCCCGGTACCGTTGTCGCCGTGGAAGTACTCGTAAAAGAGAATGTTATCCCGCCAGTGTGGATCGCCCTGGAACTTTTCGGAATCGCCGTAGACGGGCCGACGGCCTGCCTCGTTTCGTTGAAAAGTCGTGATCAAACGCTCCGCTAACTCCTGCGCCACTTCAAATAACGTCATCTCATTTCCAGAGCCCGTGGGGCACTCCACTTTAAAGGAATCCCCATAATAGGCACCCATCCGAAGCAGGGCATTGTAAAGCAGTACATTCACTGGCATCCACACCGGGCCTCGCCAATTGGAGTTTCCGCCGAACATACCGCTGTCGGAATCGGCCGGGAGATAGGACACGCGAAATTCCTGGCCACCGTGACTGAAGACGAACGGATGGTCCAAGTGATATCGAGACAATGCCCGGATACCATGCGGGCCGAAGAACTCGTTCTCGTCCAGCATTCTTGCCAGGATGCTCCGCAGCTTGGATTCGTTCACAATCGAGATCATTCGCCTTCCTGCAAGGCCTGGCGTTCCGGGCATATGAAGATTGATAACCAGTTCGGGATGGCGAGCGATGAATCCATGCGCGGCAGCGCGGAAGTTCGGCAACTGTGTAAGGATGTCCTCGTCAAAAATCGCCACAGCGGCCAACGGTAGGAGACCAACCATGGAGCGCACCTTCAAACGCATAGCATTCCCGTCGGGAAGGCGCAGTACGTCATAAAAGAAGCCGTCCTCCTCGTCCCACATGTCGTCCTGATTTTCGCCGATGCGGTCCATGGCACCAGCGATCCACATCGTATGCTCGAAGAACTTCGACACATACTCCTCGTAAGCAGGACTCTCTAAAGCAAGCTCTACCGAGATTCGCAGCATCTGCTGACTGAAAAAGACCATCCATGCCGTTCCATCCGCCTGCTCCAGGTTTCCGCCCGTCGGTAACGGCGAGCTTCGGTCAAATACGCCGATATTGTCGAGGCCGAGAAATCCTCCTTCAAAGACGTTGTTGCCGTAGCGGTCCTTTCGGTTCACCCACCAAGTGAAATTGATCAGGAGTTTCGAAAAGGCGTACTTAAGAAACTCGGTGTCGCCCTTGCCCCCGTTCCGTTCTTTGTCCTGGAGGTAGATTTGCATCGTGGCGTAGGCATGCACCGGCGGATTGACGTCTCCGAAGTTCCATTCGTACGCCGGCATCTGGCCATTGGGATGAATGTAGTCTTTGCGAAGCATGAGATCGAGCTGCGATTTCGCAAAATCGAGATCGACCGAGGCCAACGCGAGCGTGTGAAATGCTAAGTCCCAGGCCGCATACCATGGGTATTCCCATTTGTCGGGCATCGAAATAATGTCGCCGTTGTCCATATGGAACCATTCGGCGTTTCGTACTTTCACGCGAATGTGATGGGGAGTCTCGGGACCAACGTGATGCTCTCTTAGCCACTCCGCCAAGTCATAGTAAAAGTACTGTTTGGTCCATAACATTCCGGCTAAAGCCTGGCGCATGACCCTCGCTCTGTCGGGATCTGCTTTGACCTTCGGAGGAGTGATGCTGTCATAAAATTCGTCTGCGTCCCGAAGACGCTCCGACAGAATCTTGTCGAAGTCCTGAAAAGGGAGGCTGGGTTGCGCAGCGGCTTCCGAAGTCAGCCGCAACCGAACCGTACGAGTCTGTCCGGCTCCAACCGTCAGACCGTAGTTCGCTGCGACTTTGGTTCCCACATGCTCCGGATTGACGGCGGACTCCTGACCGTGAACGATGAAGTTATTGATTCCATCCTTTACGAAGGGAGAATGGTTCTCTTTGCCAAACAGTCTCTCGTTATTCGTTTCGTTCTCAGTGAACAAAAGTGCAGGCGCGCCTTCGCAGTAAAGGTAGAACTCCGGCAGCTGGTTTTCGGAGGAAGCATTCGGCTGGGCGAACACAACTCCTCCGTCGACTTGCTTCAAAACGGGCTTAGCGACACCATCCGGCCATGACCATGTGTTGCGGAACCACAAGGTGGGGAGCACATGGAGGGATGCCTCCTCGGGGCCGCGGTTGCATATGCTGATCTGGACCAGCAAATCGTTCGCATCGGCCTTGGCATACTCTACAAAAACATCGAAGTAGCGATCCTGGTCAAAGACGCCGGTATCCAATAACTCGTACTCCGGTTCGTGACGACTTCGTCTGCGGTTGGTCTGAACAAGGTCATTGTACGGGTAGGCCTCTTGCGAGTACTTATAGAGGTACTTCATATAGGAGTGAGTGGGCGTGCTGTCAAGGTAGAAGTAATACTCCTTGACATCCTCCCCGTGGTTGCCCTCACTATTCGTCAGCCCGAAGAGTCGCTCCTTGAGAATAGGATCGCGACCGTTCCACAGCGCAAGAGCAAAGCAGAGTTTCTGTTGGTCATCAGAAACGCCGGCCAGACCGTCTTCACCCCACCGATAGGCTCTCGAACGCGCTTGATCATGCGTGAAATAGTCCCACGCGTTTCCATTCTCACTATAATCTTCCCGGACTGTTCCCCACTGTCTTTCGCTGAGATATGGACCCCATTTCTTCCATGGAACGTGACCTGTTTTCGCTTCGGTAAGCCGGAAGTGTTCGGCTCTCCTGGTCGTGGCAGACATTGGTTCTCCTCTTACCAAAGCACTTCTAGTATTTCTGCGGTATAAATTCTTTCTGATATTGCTTGCCAGTCAGTTTGTCGCCGCCGGCTGCCCGTTGCTCGTTGGCCATTCTTGCCGCTTAAGGAACACGCCCCTTGAAACGGCGTGTGTGATAGGATTGCGCCGATATTGCAAATAGGTGCAATTTTATCGCTGGAGGCGTTCCGGCATCATACAAGAATGAACCTGTTTCGCCAGGCGGCGACGACCAGCATCGCCATGGACGACCAGATCCAGGGGCGTAGTTTCGCGTGACCATCTAGGGGCAGCATCAAAAGGAAACGATTCAAAGTTTGAAATCCTCATGAGCTCTGGTACCATACGTGACGGTCAGAGTAATGAGTCCCTTCGCCTCTGCGATAGCAGCATCAGTCGGCATACTTTGCGGACTCGGAATTTTTACCTTTGGCTATGCCCGAGGTGGCTCCTACCTGACGGACAAGCCGGAAGCATGCGCTAACTGCCATGTCATGCAGGAACAGTACTCCGGGTGGTTGAAATCCAGCCACCGAAGCGCCGCATCCTGTAATGACTGCCACACTCCAGCCGGGTTGATTCCGAAGTACTTCACAAAAGCGCTGAATGGAGTATTTCATTCCGCCGCATTCACCACCGGGCATTTCGAGGATCACATTCAGATCAAGGCACGAAGCCGCGGAATTGCGGAACAGGCGTGCATGAAATGCCACGCAGATATCGCACATGCAATTGACACCGGCTGCATCAAATGCCATAGCGGAGTGGGACACCATTGAGATATGAATCGAAGACTAGCCATCACAATCGTCGTGACCACACTTGCGACCCTTGCTGTCGCAGCGCTACTCGTGAACATCTTCGAGCGGAAGCAGGAGGCACGGTCAGGCTTTTTCAGCGTTGTGGAGCTGAATGAAAACATCGACGACCCTGCTGTCTGGGGAAAGAACTTTCCGCTCCAGTACGACGACTATCTCAAGACCGTCGACCAGACGCGCACGCGCTACGGAGGTAGCGAAGCGCTGCCACATTCTCCGACCAACGCTGACCCGCGTTCTGTCGTGGCGCGATCAAAGCTGGAAGCGGACCCTCGGTTGAAGACGATGTGGGCGGGGTATGCATTTTCGGTCGACTATCGCGAGCGCCGCGGCCACGCATATATGCTGATTGACCAGCGTTCCACCGAGCGCGTGCTCAATTTCAAACAGCCCGGAACCTGCCTCAATTGCCACGCATCGATGGTGAAGGCGTACCGCGAGGCGGGCGGCGGTGACATGATCCGGGGCTTCGAGAAGATCAATCAGATGACGTATGCCGATGCAACGAAGATCGTTCAGCATCCGGTTGCGTGCATCGATTGTCACGAGCCGCAGAGTATGAAGCTGCGTGTCACGCGACCGGCATTCATCGAAGGAATTCGCGCATACAAGTTATCGCAGGGCGTCAAAGACTACGATGTGAACGCTCAAGCGACGACGCAAGATATGCGGACGTTCGTCTGTGGACAATGCCACGTCGAATATTACTTCAAGGGAACCGAAAAGCGGCTGACCTATCCCTGGGCGAACGGTCTCCGCGTCGATCAGATCTATCAGTACTACGTCGAGAACCCGTTCACCGACTGGACACACAAAGAAACGGGAGCGCCGATGCTCAAGGCGCAGCATCCGGAGTTCGAGCTATGGAATCAGGGTGTCCATGCCCGGTCAGGCGTGACGTGCGCGGATTGCCACATGCCGTATAAGCGTACCGGTGCGATGAAGATTTCCGATCATCACGTGCAGTCGCCGATGCTGAATATCAATCGGGCCTGCCAAAGCTGCCACCACTTCAGCGAAGAGGAAATGAAGACTCGCGTCGAGCTTATCCAGACGCGCGTATTCGACGCGCGAAGCCGCGCGATGGACGCTCTGATGGAGCTGATTGCCGATATCAAAGCGGCGCGCGCGGGCGGAGCCACAGACGCGCAGCTAAAGCCCGCTTGGGAAGCTCAGAGGCGCGGCCAGTTCTACCTGGATATGGTGGAGTCCGAGAATTCGACCGGATTTCACGCTCCCCAGGAATCGATGCGGGTGTTGGTTGAATCCATAGACGCCTTACGCAAAGGACAGATCGCCGTTCGGTCGACAAAGACTGTGGCTCGACAATAATTCGACTTCGAGCCGGCCGAGGCCGATGTCGAGACGCTTAGTTTGGGTTCACCACATGGCAGGGGTTCCCGCCGAGAAAGCTACGGACGTTCTCAATTGCCATGGCAAGCCCGGCCTCCAGCACTTCGGGCGTCACGCCTGCGCAGTGGGAGGTTAGCACCACGTTGTCCAGCGTGGTCAGTGGATGTCCTTGGGGAAGCGGTTCGACATCGAACACATCCAGCCCCGCGCCGGCGATTCGCTTGTTCCGTAATGCTTCCGCGAGCGCAGCCTCATCGACGATTGGTCCCCGAGCCGTGTTGACCAGGATCGCCGCCGGCTTCATTTTCTCAAATTCCTTAGTTCCGAGAAACCCTGTACTCTCCGGCGAGAGGCGCAAATGTATGCTGATCACGTCGCTAGTCCGGATCAACTCGTCCAGCTCCACCAACTGAAATCCCAGTGCCGGGTTGGGATGCATAGTCCATGCGATCACTCGCATTCCGATCCCTTCGGCAAGCTTTGCGAACTGACGGCCGATTGCGCCCAGGCCGATCACCCCGACAGTCTTGCCCCGAAGCTGAATCGATTGGCCCCGCGGCCACTGTCCCGCGGCAACTTGATTGTGAATGGCAACGACGCGGCGTGCGACCGCCAGTACCAGCATCAGTGTATGTTCTGCTATTGAAACCGCGGCGACACCCGGAGTATTCACTACCGTGATTCCGTGCTTCGCGGCCGCCGCTAAATCAACGTTGTCCGTGCCTGTTCCCCAAATCGACAGAAGCTTCATCCGTGGACATGCCGCAAACACACTGGCGCCGAACTTTGTAGAAGACCGTATGTTCACTACGACCTCGAAGTCGCGAATGCGCTTGATCAGTTCCTCCTCGCTGCCGGGAAGGGATGGATAGTAGGTGACTGGTGTACTCTCGCTCCATTGTCGATAGGCGCTGCTGGCGCCCATCACAACCGGGTAGTCATCGGGGATCACAATGTCAGCCACGTTTTGTCTCAGTTCCTTTACTTGTTATGCGAGCTGAGGAGTTGGAGGACTTCTCGCCCACCTACGAAAGCAAAGAATACCAGCGCGGCGACGAGGACACCATTCAGCGCAGGACCCGCGCGAAACTGCTTACCGACCCACGCTTCCCGGTTGTTCATGATAAGTAGAGTGAACGCCAGCAGAGGCAGCAGCATCGCGCCCGTCAGGCCGAATGCCAGCTGCAATTGTGCTACGGGCCAACGCACCAGGATCAAAGGAATCGTTGCCAGACATACCAGATATAACTTGTACGGTCGCGACTTCTCGAGGTTCTCTTTGCCGCGTAGCCCGACGCCGGTGCCCTTCCGAAGCAAAAGGAAATCCGTGAACAGATAGGGAAGGCTCTGCCACACGCCGAGCAAGGCGGAGAAGACCGCGGCCCAGAAACCGATCAGGAAGATCCACTTTCCGCTGGGTCCCAGGCTTTTCGCTAACTGATCGGCAAGAAGGATTGCCAATCCGGCGCCTTGACCCTTCAACTCCATGCGAGAGCCGATAATAACCACCGCGGTGCCAAACACCCCGATGACGGCGTAGGACAGCAGGAGATCAAATTGGCAAGCGCGGAGGCCCTCTTTTCCCGTGCGGCCTTCTTCTCGAATCCAGTATCCATAGCTGATCAAAGCCATCGTCCCGCCGATTGCGCCGATCAAGCCGATCGTCCATCCCATACTGTTGGAGGAAAGCGAGGGAATTATGCCGCGCCCGACGGCGCTCCAGTCCGGCGCCAACAGAAATGCCGTCGCTGTGACGGTAGCGAACATGGCTCCCACACCTACGGCTAATACTTTTTTGAGTAGCGCGTAGCCTCCGAGCCACACGAGTGCCAAGCCTGTCAGCGCATGAACTGCCGCCCAGATGAACCTCGACGATTGGGCATCTCCGAGGGGGACAAGCGCCGCCCCCGCCACTCCGCAAGCGCTCGCAAGCATTCCGCCCGTCACCAGTGAAAACAACAGAAGATACCCAAGAAACAACCACTGGATCCACCGGCCAAGCCGATTCACCCAGCCATCCAGCAGAGTCGTCCCCGTCGCCATCTGCCAGCGCGCGATGCCCTCGGTCAGCGTCCACTTCAAGACGATTCCTGCAGGAACGGCCCAGAGAACGGCCGTACCTCCGGCCGCTCCTGCCAAGCTTCCCGTGAGAATGTCTCCGGCCCCAACGCTCGTAGCGGTCAGCAGAATGGCCGGCCCGATCGCCGACCATCGAGATGGCCGTGGTGCCCTTCGCTCTTCCTGACTTGACCGGGAGGGCATGGCTTTCGAGAGTATCGCGAGCGGTCGGGCGGCGGCAAATGAGGAACGATCTAGCCCGCGGCGGCTTTCTCCAGGGCGGCGATGTCGAACTTCTTCATTTGAAGAAATGCTTGAGTGACTCTCTCGACACGCGTCTTGTCATTGCTCGTCAAGAGTTCGTCCATTATCACCGGACTGATCTGCCAGGAGACGCCGTACTTGTCTTGACGCCAGCCGTACCGCTCGC
>CAYTVP010000131.1:0-11251 GCA_964441675.1 uncultured Solibacteraceae bacterium
AATGTTTTCAGGCTACCGGCGAATCAGCATTTTTCAACAAGTTCCTAGAGAATTAGCGACTGCGAGCGAGCATCGTCAGCAGTGTATCCGTCAGATCGGCTATTAGAATGTTGCCGGCATTGTCAAACGAGTAATCGATCTTCGGCATGTTGTCGACGGTGATGGCGATGGCGATGCGGCCATTGGGGCCATATACGATGCCAACGTCAGCGCGCAGCGCGTCGAGCGCTCCCGATTTCGAAGCGACGCGCAGACGGGCATTCACTCTACGGCCGATGCCTTCCTTCAATTGCTGTCTTGCCAGGATGGCGATCATCTCCCTGGACGCTTCCCCGGAGACAATTTCTCCGCGTTCCAGCTTCTCCAAAATCGCGATCATGTCGTGCGGCGTCGACGAGCCAAGGCCGAACCGCTGATTCTCCGGAAGCCTGCCAGCCTTGCTATGGCCGGCCGCTGCCTTCAGCTGGTTTCTGTCGCCGCGAACCTTGCGCATCGATCGCGTGTCCGGATAGCCCCATTCGTCCAGGCATTCATTCACGTAATCGGCGCTGATCCTGTCGAGAAGTAAATTTGTTGCCGTATTGTCGCTGACGACAATCATCACGTGGACCAAGTCGCGGACCGTAAGGCGGGTACCGTCTCCAAACTCGCGGATAATGCCGGATCCCGAAATCTTGTCCTGATCGCGCAGTACCAGCTGCTCGTCCATGCGAAGCTTGCCCTGATTCGCCAGTTGATAGACCGCGCACATAATCGGCAACTTGATAGTCGATGCCGTCCGGACCTTTTCCCTGGCGCCCAGGCCAAAGTATGATCCGGTGTCCAAGTTCTTTGCCGCAATCCAAACCTGGCTGCCGGAATGTGCCTTTTGAAACACCGCAATCTGCTGCTCTAAACGTGCCAGGGAATCCATCGTCTTGATTATGCGAAATTGAAATTTGGGATCTCTCCTCTTTCCGTTCACGGAATACTGGTGGGCGTATTTCGCTTTCACCGCGTTAATTGCACTCCTACTGGCCCTCGATCTTGGCGTTTTCAACAAGAAAGCCCACGTAGTTTCCTTCAAGGAAGCCACCATCTGGACCATCGTCTGGTTCCTATTCGCTGTCGCGTTCAACTTCGGATTGTGGGCCTGGACTCGGGGACTCATGGGCGATGTCACGGCACGCCGGGTCGCGCTGGAATTTGCGGCCGGATACGTCGTCGAGCGGGCACTCAGCTTCGACAATATTTTCATTTTCGTCGTGGTGTTTCGCTATTTCGCAGTTCCGCTCGAGTATCAGCACCGCGTGCTGTTTTACGGGATTGTGGGCGCGTTCTTCTTTCGTGCCATTTTCATCTCTCTCGGTGTTCTGTTGCTGCAGTTTCATTGGGTAGTCGTGATTTTTGGCGTGCTTTTGATCATCACCGGCATCCGAATGCTGCGCGGCGATGAGGGGGAGATTCACCCGGAGAAAAATCCCGTCATCCGTCTTTTGCAGAAGCGTTTTCCCGTGTCGGCTCGCTTACACGGCCGGAAGTTTTTCGCCCGCGAGCATGGCGTCCTCTGTGCGACGCCGCTTCTGATCGCGTTGGTGTTTCTGGAGATGACTGATATTGTGTTCGCGATCGATAGTGTGCCGGCCGTTTTTGCGCTTACTCGAGAGCCGTTGCTGGTGTTCACTTCCAATATTCTGGCGATCCTGGGACTTCGCGCTATGTACTTCATGTTGGCGGGTGCGATGGACAAGTTTTACCTGCTGAAGTTCGGTCTGTCGACGGTATTGATTTTTGTCGGACTGAAGATGACGGTGTTTACCGGCCATATTCTTCCGGAGATCTCGGTGGGATGGTCGTTAGCCATTATTTGCGTAGTTTTAGTCGTATCGATTGCGGCTTCGCTGCTTTGGCCAAGGCCAGACTACAAACCTGCTGTCCAGCCGGATCGGGTGGGATGATGGGTAGATAGGGATGACTCGAAACACACGCCAGCGCGCCATCATCCGGGGCGTGCTCGAACATGCTGACCGGCCGCTGGGCACGCAAGAGATTCTTGATGCGGCGCAATCTGAGATGCAAGGGTTGGGGATCGCGACCGTGTATAGGACGGTTAAGGCGCTGACGGAGGAGGGATGGTTGGTTGCAGTTGAGTTGCCGGGCGAACCGCCCCGCTACGAATTGGCCGGCAAGGGGCACCATCACCACTTTCACTGCAAGCAATGCGGAAAGATGTACGAGTTGGACGGCTGCGTCGAAAATCTGAAACGCCTGCTGCCATCCGGATTCCGTCTGAGCGGACATGAGGTACTTCTGTTCGGCTCTTGCTCGGGGTGCGTGCCGGAGCCACGCGCCGCGGCGAAGGTGCGTGCCTGAAACCCATGTCAGACCTCAGCCGAATCGGCGTCGCGATCGATCAGGACCTTCTCAACCGTTTCGATGAATTGATCGAAAAAAAGGGTTATCAAAACCGTAGCGAGGCGTTTCGCGATTTGATCCGCGATGCGCTGACTAACGAGGCGGTAGCCGAGACGGAAACAGAGGTGGTGGGAACGGTGACATTGATCTACAACCACCACGTACGGCTGCTCAGCGAACGCCTTACCGAGATGCAGCACCAGCATCATCAAGCCATCGTGTCAACGCTTCATGTGCATCTCAATCACGACGATTGTCTGGAAGTGTTGGTGGTTCGCGGCAAATCGGGCGATGTCCGCAGGATTGCCGACATGCTGATTGCAACCAAGGGCGTCCGGCATGGCAAGTTCGCGATTACGGCAGCCGCCACTCCCACAGAGCACAGCCATCCTCACGATCACGTTCATTCCCACGACGAAGCGGGCGGATAAAGCTGCGGATCGCTTAGTCAATTGGCAAGTGGCACCGGCAAACGCCCTGGTTCCGCGGGTCGTGTTTTCTTCCGGGCAAGCGCGTTCCACCGTTCGCGGACATCCGCCGGAAATCCGCCTATCAGGCGAAGTACACGGTCGCGAATTTCCTTCACAACGGCAGGATGTTTCGCGGCTACATCGAAGCTTTCATCGACATCGTCGGCCACGTTATAAAGCTCAGGCGGGTCGAGCAGGAGATTCATGCGGCCCACTGCCGGAGGCGGAGAATACGCAAAGCTGTTGAATCGGGCGAGATGCAGTTTCCACTGCTTCCAGCGGGCGCATTGCAGTTCGCGGCCGTCGAAAAACAGGAGGACCTCCCGGTCGATTGATTGCCTCCGTCCCTCCACCATTTCAAGGATGTTGATGCCGTCCAAAACGGAGTTCGGCAGCGCAACGCCTGTCAGCGCCGCAACGGTCGGCAGAATGTCCATCGCGCTAGCGACGCCGTTGACCACTCGGCCCTTGCCCGTTCTTCCCGGCATTCTTGCCAGGAACGGTACGCGGACGCCCCCTTCGAGTGTTGACCCCTTCCGGCCGCGAAGCTTCCCCGGGCTACCTTGAAACCACGGTCCGTTATCCGACGTGAACAGTACGAGGGTATTCCGATCCTGTCCTGCGCGCTGAATAGCCTTCAAGACTTCGCCGACGCTCCAATCCAACTCGGCCACAACGTCGCCATAAAGTCCGAAATCGGACTTTCCCTTGAAGTTTGGCGAGGCACTCAGCGGGATGTGGGGGAAAGTGTGAGGCATATAGAGGAAGAACGGCGCATCCTTCGCCGATTCGATGAAACCGCACGCGCGCTCCGTATAGCGCGAAGTCAAATTATCGAGCCGGGCTTCTTCTTCGACAACCGCCGTCTTTTCGCCGTTCTGTTCGAGAAGCGGCCGCGGGTTCATATCGTTCGAATAAGGAATACCAAAATACGAATCGAAGCCACGCTTATTGGGAAGGAACTGTGGCAGATGTCCAAGATGCCATTTCCCAACACAACTGGTGCGATAGTTTGCACGTTTCAGCATTTGCGCAATGGTCACTTCGCCCGGGTTCAGCCCGGTAGTCGAGTTCGGAAATAATACTGCCGGGACGCCGACGCGCACCGGATAGCGGCCTGTAAGGAGTGCTGCCCGTGAGGGTGAACAGACCGGGGATGCGGAATAGAAGGTTGTGAACTGCGTGCCTTCGCCGGCCATTCGATTGAGGTTGGGGGTTTTCAACGGCGAGCCGTAGCATCCCAGATCTCCGTAACCCAGATCATCGGCCGTGATGAGCACGACGTTGGGGGGACGCGATGCCGCCGTGGCGGCCGGTGCGGAAGCCAAAGACATTACGAACGTTCGCCGGTCCATCTCGACAATCATAACGGGCCTTCTTGCATTCCAGTCCGGGCCAAAACAAATGGCCTCACAATTGTTGCCTGTGGTGATTTATATTAAATGTTTGGGGGTGCGATTTCCCTTTTGACCTTGGCACGCTAATACGGCCGTCAAACGGGAGCCCGCGCGGGTTCCTGCGGGGAACTTCGCGCGTTCTTAACCTCCTCTTTCCCAGCGACTGCGCAGTCTGCGATCAACCCCTGACATCGTTTAACCGGATCCCGGTTTGCGAGCCCTGCCTGGAGTCTCCCGAGCCCTATTTCGCTGAGTATTTTTGCCATCAGTGCCGCACACCGTTCCTGAATGACATGCCGCTCAGGCCGGATGGTATTTGCGCGCTATGCCGGCTTGGGGCGGTTGCCTATCAGAACGTTTACAGCTATGGAAGTTACGATGGGTCGCTCGCCAAGCTGATTCACCTGTTTAAATATCGCGGAGTTCGCACGCTTGCCAAGCCACTCGGGTTATTGCTCGCCCGCGGACTGCCGCCGGCAGAATCCTTCGATCTGCTGGTACCGATTCCACTCCATTGGTGGAAGCGTTTGCAACGCGGATTCAACCAGAGCGAACTGCTGGCTAAGGAGTTGGAACGCCATACGGCGCTGCCCGTGTTCCGTGATTTGCGGAGAGTGAAAGCTACCGCGACGCAGGCCGGTCTCACCAGTTCCGGACGTCGCAAAAACATGTCCGGGGCGTTCGGCGTCAGGCATCCGGAGCAGCTACAGGATAAGCGGGTTCTGTTAATCGATGACGTTTTTACGACGGGAGCAACCGCCGCTTCTGCCGCAGCAGTTTTGCGGCGGGCGGGGGCATCGCACGTATCCGTTTTGGCGCTGGCACGTGTTGACCGGCGTCTGCCATTCCTTCTGCCGCGCGCTGACCGGCGCTATGGAGCCTCAGGAGCCAACTGAAAAATATGCACGCTATCATTTCGCGCCACGCTACGGTGCCTTCTTCGCATCAGACCGCGCACGGCGGGCCGGAGCGGCTACATCGCCCGGTGCTGGTACTGAATGCCAGCTACGAGCCGATCAATATTTGCGCGGCGCGCCGCGCGCTGGTCCTGGTGCTGAAGGGGATCGCTTCCGCGGAAGAGGTAACGCATCATCACGTTTCGTCGGCGCGCAGTCTGCTGCGGCTGCCGAGCGTAATCCGTCTGCTCGAATACCGAAGGATTCCGCATCAAAGCCGCGCCTTATCCCGAAAGAACATCCTGATGCGCGACCGGTACACCTGCCAGTATTGCCAGAAAGTTCTCCCTTCGGGTGAGTTGACACTCGATCACGTCATTCCCCGAAGCCGGGCCGGGGAAACGGCATGGGAAAATCTGGTCGCGTGCTGCCACCCGTGCAACAACCGGAAGGGAAGCCGCACTCCCGAAGAAGCCGGGTTTAAGCTTCTACGCCCGCCCAGGCCTTTTTCGATGCACACCTCCCGCCACCTGATGCGCCTGCTCGGCAATGCCGACGACCAGTGGCGAAAATATCTGTTCTACTAGGGGCAGCGAGGAAATTCTGATCCTCCAGGAGGAGACCAAGTGGAACTCGAACAAGGAAAAGCAAAATATCAGTCCGTAATTGATTTGATCAAGGCGAAGGGCGGCAGCTTGAAGAATGTTCATGTGGAGAATAACAAGCTGTTGATCCGTGCAGCAGTCGGCACAGAAGGGTTGAAGAACGATGTTTGGAATGAGATCAAGAGAATCGACCCGGCATTCAGTGACCTGAGCGCAGACATCACGATTGACAGTACCCTCAAACCGCCGCAGCGCACCTACACGGTAGTGAAGGGCGACACTCTCGGCAAGATTGCGAAAGAATTCTACGGCGACGCCAAGCAGTACACCAAAATCGTCCAGGCGAACCCAAGCATCACGAATCCGGATCTGATCCATCCGGGAGATGTTTTCGCCATTCCGGATTAGCTTTTCCGAAGGTACCAATTAGCGAGGAAAGGCGGCCATTTGGGCCGCCCTTTCTATCTCGAGAGAAGGATTAGTGAGCTTCCGCGCGGAGGGGTGAGCAGCTAGCCCCAATATTCTTCGCCTTCTACGAGATTCTTCTTCAGAAAATCGGTGTTGATCTCCAACCCGAGGCCCGGACCCTCCGGCACCGATAAGTGGCTGTTCTTCACTTCCGGCGGCTTCCCCGCGGCCATGCCTTCGATATACCGCGTAGGTCGTCCCAGGGCGCTTTCGGAGCGATAGAAATTCTGGATCGATCCACCAAAGTGGGCGTTGGCGTAGCAGAGCACGAGGGAACCCACGTTGTGCAGCGCTACCGGAATCCGGCTCAGAGCCGCATAGTCCGCGATTTTCTTGCCGCCCGTGAAACCGCCACAGAACGCCAGGTCCGGATGGACGATATCGACAACCTGATGGTCAACGAACGGTTTGAATCCCTGTACCATCTCCAGCTTCTCGCCGGTAAGAATCGGCAGGCGCGTTCCGCGCCTCAGAGCCATCCAGGCATCCGAATAAGGTGGATTCAATGGATCTTCGTAGAAGACCGGGTTAATCGGCTCCACCGCTTTTGCCACCGCCAGCGCGCTTGGCAGGTCCAACTCATTGTGGCAATGCACACCGATCTCGATCTCATCGCCCAGCGCTTCCCGCGCATTTGCGTATGCCTGCGCCACTTTTTTTACCTGCTCGCCATCCAGTGTCCCGATGTATCGACCCATCCGCTGGCCCAGCATCGGATGGATATCGCATTTGAACGTAGTGAATCCTTCCGGCATCGTCTTCACTCGATCTGCGAACGCCTTGCACGAAGCCTTATCGAGCATGTTCATCCCGACGCCATGCGAATAGAGCCGGATGGCATTCCGAAACGGTCCACCTAAGAGTGTGCTTACCGGCTGTCCGGTGATCTTTCCCGCCAGATCCCACAGTGCAATGTCAATCCCGCTGATTGTCGGGATGTGGGCCATATACGTGTGCATCAATGTGGTGAGGTTGTGAAAATGAACCTCGATTGCCAGAGGATCCTGCCCGACTAGATAGCGCTTCATCGTCTCGATGCGTGCTCGCGCCATGGGACCGGTCGACCCAGCCTCGCCGTACCCGGTAATGCCTGCATCGGTATCGACCCGTATCAGACAATTTCCGGCAATCCGGTTAATCTGCATCGCCTTGACGCCAGTAATTTTGACCTTGTTCGCTGCGGGCGCGGCGAATGCGCGAAGCCGTGCAAACGTGGCGGCGCCCGGGGCTGCGAGCGCCAAACGGAGAAGATGGCGGCGAGTCATGGGTAAGAGCCTATCACTCCCGCAAGCGCGTTTGCTGTGGATTCCAGAAAACAAGGCGGCGGGTTATCGTGCGCCACGGATAATTCTAATCCGCGCGTAAGGCACTTATGGGATCTACGGACGCCGCCCGTATCGCGGGAACCAAAGCGGCGATGGTAGCTGTCGCTGCCAATACGCCAACAGTTGCGATCGATCTTAGAGGATCGAACAAGGAGACGCCATACAGCAGATGAGCTGTAAATTGAACGGTTGTCACGAGCACTACCGCGCCCAACAGAAGCCCGGAAAATAGTAGTCCCCATGCTTCGGAAAGAATCATGCGCATAACTCGCCCGCGCTCGGCGCCTAAAGCCATTCGAACGCCAATTTCGCTGGTGCGCTGTGCTACGCTCGACGCCAGCAGCCCATACAATCCCAGTCCGCTTAGAAAAAGTGCAAGCAGAGCAAAGAACCTGCTCATCAGCGACAATGCTCGCTGACTGCCCAGGGCCGCATCCATTTGTTCGCGCAACGTGGCGAACAGCACTAGCGGTATTGCGGGCATCAACTCATCTTTAACAGTCCGATAGGACGAGATTGCCTGCGCTTTTGTGGATGCGTTCAGCAAAAACACAAGATTTTCGGAGTTGCGAAATGTTTCGAGCGATACCGGGAAGTAAATCGTACGCGGCGGAGCTTCGTTTAAATTGGCAAACTTCGCATCCTGCGCCAGCCCGATCACCCGGCAGATTGGTCCAGGCGGCGTAGATGTGGTGTGTGTCCGAACGTAGCGGCCGAGTGGCTGCCGGCCCGGAAACAAAAATGCGGCCGCCGACTGATTCAAAATACAAACACTGCGGTCGCTCTCTTTTTCTTCAAACTCGCGGCCCGCCAGGAGCGGTGTTTTCATTGTGCGAAAGTATCCGGGCCCGACGTCGTTATAAATCATGTGCGAATCCTCTGGTGGATTCGGAACCTCGTCGACGGCTTGAAATCCGGAACTTGGCTGGAAGCTGGTCATCGGCGTAAACCAGGTGAACGAAGCGGAAATCAGCCCCGGCATTTCGTTTAGGCGGTTGTTCGCCCGGTGGTATAGCGCCAATTTTGCTTCTGGTGTCAGATTCAGCATATGCAGAGGCGCGGTCTGAATCGTCACATGATCGAGATCGAAGCCCGTTCGTTCTGTCTCCAGCCGGACGAGGCTTTCTGACAGCAGCATTGCGATGGATACCAGAGCGAACGAAAGGGCGACCTGTACAGGGATAAATGCTCTTCCCAACTTGCGTCGCCGCGCACCCCCCGATGTCCGCGATTTCAACAAGCTTCCCGGATCGGCGGCCCCGGCGCGCCATGCCGGAACGGTGCCGAATATGAGCGTGGTCGCAATGGCGAAGAATCCGGTAACGAAGAATACCGCGCGATCCGGCTGGATCGACAACCCCACGCCTTCGTTTGGATGCCGGAAGAAAGGAAGCAGGTATGCCGTTCCGTACCAGGCCGCCGCCGCGCCCACCGCGGCGCCTGCCAGAGCGACGACAAAGCTTTCTGTCAGGTACTGCCGGATCAGCCGCCACCGTGCTGCGCCAATCGCCGTCCGCACGGCAAACTCCTGCTGCCGCGCGTAGACTTTTGACATCATCAATCCGCCGATGTTTACGCAGCATAGAAGCAGGACAATGCCCACCAATCCCTGCATCAAAAACAGCGGAGTGGAATATACGCGGCCAAAGAATGTCGGCAGTCCCGTGCGGGCCGACTCCACCTTCAGATAAGCCGTTTTCACCCATGGCATTCCTTGATACTGCTGCGGGATAAACTGGCGCAGCAGCTCACCTTCCGAAACGGCAAGTTCCGCCTGGGCCTCGTCGTCGGAAACGCCCGGCTTCAGGCGGCCGATCACGCTGCACCATGAATAGGAATCAGGCGCGTTGATTCGATCGACACCTTCGATGACGGTGATGAACTGGAAGGGCAGATACAGCTTCGTTTCGCCGCCCGGCGAGACGCCATAAAACTGTGAGGACGCTATACCTACGACTGTTACGATCGTATTATTCAGCTTCATCTGGCTGCCAATCACCGCAGGATCGCCGCCCAAGGCGTCCTTCCAGAAGCCGTAGCCCAATACAACTGGCCAGCCTTCCGCCGGTCCACCACGGGCATCGTCCGCGTCCGTCAGCAGCCGACCAATGTGGGGCTTGAGACCAAGAATCTCGAATCCATTTCCACTGACCAGTGCCGCGGATAGCAAGCGAGGCTCTGCTCCCGCTCGTTCGAGTGTGACAGCGCGGCTCCTCCACGCCGAAAGGCCGACAAACGATCGCTGCTGTCGTCGCACCTGTTGCAGCATCTGGTAGGGCATAGACGCGGCGTCATTCGATTTTGCGGATCTGCTGACGACGCCCAGACGTACCAACGCTCCCGGGTCCTGTACCGGCAGGCTCCGCAACAACAAACCGTAGAGCAGTGTGAAGATCGCTGTGTTCGCACCGATGCCAACGCCCAGCGTTAGGATCGCTGTGATCGCAAAAACGGGATTTCGCCGCAGGGATCGCAATCCCAGAATCAGATCCCGATACCAGCTCTCGACCATCGTTTGAAGGTCTCCTTCCCGCACCCTTTCGAGAATCGCTTGAGAATCGCCCAACCGCAGCTTGGCGCGCCGGCGGGCTTCTTTGTCCGGCAATCCAGATTCGATGCCCTCGTCGACCAGCGAGTCGAAGTGAGTTCCCAACTCCTCGGTAATATCCTGATCGCTGCGTAACCGCCGGCGAAGCGACCTGATCCAGGAAATCATAGGATCAATTTCATGAAACCGCGAAAATCCACATACTGCGCTCCCCGCGAGGAAATGAGGCCGCCAGAGAGGAATTTCCAGCGGCCTCGACGTGTGGGGAGTTTAAACCTACACGCTATGGAAGGTACTCTACCTCTAGAATATCTACCTGTCAACCCTCTACCGTCGTGATATTCTGAAACCGGATGGCGGAAAGAAAAGGCAAACGCCTGGACCTGCTCCAAGGAACGCTCGACATGATGGTGATGCGGACCCTCGCCAGCGGTCCTGCCAACGGCTATGAGATTGCAAAGGCAATCGAGCGATTGTCCGATAGTGTCTTGGCTGTGGATCATGGTTCTCTCTATCCCGCCCTCCATCGGCTGGAAAAAAATGGGCTCGTGACAGGTCAGTGGCAGATCTCATCGACCAATCGCCGAGCGCGATTCTACCGTCTCACGCCAGTGGGCAAGGAACAGCTTGAGGTGGAACAGTCGAAATGGGAGCAGATGGCGGCAGCGATCACCCGGGTCATGCAGCCCGCCTGACCTCGAATCAAGATACATACACGAGGGCGGAACTTTAGCCGAAAAATTCCGTCTCTTGCTCCATGCGGATTCTCCTTTCGCTCGTCCTATGCACGCTCGTCTCCGCTCAGGACATTGCCACGCGCGCGGATGCATATGTCGAATCCTGGGTACGCGACGGCTTTTTTAACGGCTCCGTTCTGGTGGCAAAAGACGGCAAGCCCCTCTTTCGTAAAGGGTATGGACTGGCCAACAAAGAATGGTCGATGCCAAACGCGCCCGATACGCGATTCCGCCTCGGCTCGATCACGAAACAATTCACAGCCGCTGCCATTCTGCAACTCGCCGAACAGGGCAAGCTGCAATTGACCGACCCGATTGCCAAGTATTACGCGGACGCTCCGGGTACCTGGGAGAAAGTCACAATCCATCACCTTTTGAACCATACGTCCGGCATTCCCAGCTACACCAGCC
>CAYTVP010000132.1:0-10427 GCA_964441675.1 uncultured Solibacteraceae bacterium
CACCCGCCTTGGACGAAGGACGGAATTCCGCATCCTTGACGTGAAACGCTTTGATTCGTTCCGCATAGGCATCGATGAATCCCACGTAATCGAGACATTGCAGAACGAAGTGCGACGGATCGTAGTTGATGGCCACGCGAGGATGATTTCCGGTGGCTGCCAGAAACTGTTCAAAGGTCGCGCCGTCGTGCAGATCTTCGCCCGGATGCAACTCATAGGCGATATCTACACCGTGCTTGTCAGCATGATCGAGAATCGGTTTCCAGCGCGCGGCCAACTCGCGAAACCCCTCTTCCACTAATCCCGCCGGACGCTGCGGCCACGGGTACAGAAATGGCCACAACAGGGCTCCTGAGAAGGATGGGGTTACGGTAAGTCCGAAGTTCGCGGATGCGGAAATGGCATACTTCATCCGCTGGACTGCCCACTCCGACCGCGCCTTTGGATCTCCTTGTACTTCCGGCGCGGCAAATGCGTCGAACAACGAGTCGTAGGCCGGATGCGCGGCTACGAGTTGGCCCTGCAGGTGAGATGCGAGTTCCGTGATCACCAGACCGTTGGTTTGTCCGGCGATCTCCTGACAGTATGCCTTCGATTCGGCCGCCTTCTTCAGGTCGAGCAGGCGGCTGTCCCACGACGGCACCTGTACCCCGCGATAGCCAAGGCTTTTTACCCAAGCGGTAATGTTGGGCAGCGTGTCGTAGGGCGCCTTGTTGTCGAGAAACTGCGCCAGGAAAATTGCGGGTCCTTGAATTTGAGACATGTTCTCTCAAATCCTATGCCAAACCCGCCTATCCATGGATTGAGGGGTCGTTTAGTTGTCCGGACGCGGGAAATAGGCAACCAGACCGATCACAAACGTGTCCTGATTTTTCGTCGCGCCTGTCACCGTTCCGCGCTCGAAAACCGGCACGTTCGACCAGTCTCTCCGGTACTCCAGACGCGTGAAGAAATTCTCAACGAAACGGTACTCTCCGGTGATCGTGAACTCCTTCAGCTTTTGCGACGTGCCCGTGATGAAGCCGTCCTTGTCGTAGTAATACTCCCAGCGCGGCGTTACGGCGATTTTATCGGTCAGCTTGAACTGTACTGCGCCGCCGGTGGCGATCCAGTCGTAGCTTCCTCCGCCAATCTTCACCTTCTCAGTGCCATAGTCAAACTGCCAGTAGCTGGTAATGCGGCTATTTGGCGTGAAGTTAATGACGCTGCTGTTGAAGTTGCGGAAACCTTCGTTCACTGAGCTGGTTTCCGTCCCGCCATAGTATGTGTTGAACCACGAGAACTTGTCGAACGTCACTGCGACCGGAATGCCGATGGTCTTGCCGCTATTGTTGTCGTCGACGTTATTCCAGCCGTTCACCAGATGGAAGCCGGTCGTGAAATGTGCTCCGATCGGGATACTACTCCGGAATCCGAAGTGATAGTAAGGCCCATTGGCGTACATGAGTGAACGTGAATAGTTCCATGTGAGATTGTTCTCGGTCAACTCTGCTCCGGCCGAGGTATAGAACTTTCCAATATCGAACTGGGCACCCTTTAGCGCACCGGGCTTGTAAGAGACATAAGCCTGCGGAACATATCGAAGATTGTCGAAGCCGTTGGCGGTATCCGCAAAGTTAAACAGATCCCACGCGCGGCCGGCGCCAAGAGTTACTCGAAAGCCTAATGGATCGGCAGGCATGTCCAGATTGAACTCGAGCATGTTCAGGTTGAATCCATTGGCGCGTACGTCGAAGTTCCGATAGAGGATATTACGCGAATCCGGATGATTCGGCGTGTAGTTGTAATAGGTATCCACTAAGCCGGAGAGTTGAACCGGCCCAATCGCCCAAGGCTGCGGTGCCGTTTGAGCCGATGCGGCCGAAACACCTGCGCACAGTGCGAGGACGGTGCGTAGCGGAAAGTGGATAAGCCGCCCCCGGAGCGACGTTGTCGTCATGGATTTGAGTATGAAGGGATTCGGCTAAATTCGGTCTACTGAAAGCGATAGATAGTTTCAATACAGTCAATCCAAAAATTTGACTTCCGAGTCAGTGGCTCCGGTGGCATGATGGACACACATTCGCTCGAATTGTCTTAACTAACTGGCGTGCCCCGCGGCTGCCGGACTAAGTCTACGGGAGATCAATGAATAAATCTGGTTTGGTGATTCTAGCTCTGGCGGCTGTCGCAGCTCAGGCTCAAGATGCGGCGACGCTCCAGGCCGCCATTGAGGCAGCGCAGTCCTCCGCGGACAATGCCTGGGTGATGACCAGTGCCGCGCTGGTGTTGATGATGACAGGCCCGGGTCTTGCGCTGTTTTATGGAGGGCTGGTTCGCAAGAAGAACGTCCTGGCCACCATGATGCAGAGCTTTATCATGATGGCCATCGCCACTGTCCTCTGGGCCATTATTGGCTATAGTCTGGCTTTCGGCGAAGGTACGTCGTTTATTGGCGATTTGCGTTACGCGCTGCTCCAGGGAGTCGGCGCCGATCCGCAGCCTGACTATGCCGGCACATTGCCGCATACGACATGGATGGTTTTCCAGATGATGTTCGCAATCATCACTCCGGCCCTGATTACAGGTGCGTTCGCGGAGCGGATGAAGTTTAGCTCCATGTGCCTTTTTATGGTCTTGTGGTCGCTGATTGTTTATTACCCGATGGCCCACATGGTGTGGGGCAAGGGCGGACTGCTGAATGCCTTTTCGGGCGGCGTCTTTCCCTGCTATGACTTTGCCGGTGGGACGGTTGTGCACATCACTTCCGGCGTCTCGGCGCTGGTCTGCGCAATCTATATCGGCAAGCGCCGCGGATATGGAACAGAGGCGATCAAGCCGCATTCCCTGGTGATCAGCGTCATTGGCGCCTGCCTCCTGTGGGTTGGTTGGTTCGGCTTCAACGCAGGATCGGCGCTCGGCTCGAACAGCCTGGCATCCAGTGCGTTTGTCGCTACTCACCTGGCCGCCGCGGCCGCGGTGATCGGGTGGGTATTGATGGAATGGATTGCCGGAAAGCCCACCGTGCTCGGCGCGATCTCCGGAGCTGTAGCCGGACTGGTCGGAATCACGCCCGCTGCCGGCTTCGTTTCGCCGGGTGCCGCCTTGATTATCGGCTTCGTAACCGGCATTATCTGCTACTTCATGGTGGTGAAACTCAAAAATGCTCTCGGGTATGACGATTCGCTGGACGCATTCGGTGTTCACGGCGCAGGTGGAACGGTCGGCGCCATCTTGACCGGAGTCTTCGCATCCCGGCTCATCAATAGCGGCATTCCCGAAGGACAGTCCGGCATGCTCGACGGAAATCCGGGGCAGGTAGTCAATCAGTTGATCGGCATCGCGATAGCATGGGGGGTCGCAGTTGTGGGAACGCTGATCATCCTCAAAGTCTGCGATATCGTGACAGGCGGAGTACGCGTTAGCGAAGATGCGGAGATGGAAGGTCTTGACTTGTCCCAACACGGCGAAGAAGGCTATACCCTTGAGGCGTAAATCAGAAAGATAACCACCATGAAAAAAATCGAAGCGATTATCCAGCCCTTCAAACTGGAAGAGGTCAAGGAAGCCTTGAAAGGCATCGGTATCGACGGCATGACGGTTACTGAAGTTCGCGGCCATGGGCGTCAGAAGGGACATACAGAGATCTACCGAGGTCAAGAATATAAGGTGGACCTGATCGGTAAGACCAAACTGGAATTGGTGATTCCGGATGCGCGGCTGGAGGAGGTCATCAACACGCTTTCTTCCGCTGCTCGCACCGGCAAGATCGGTGACGGCAAAATCTTCCTTTACGACGTTCTGGATGCCATTCGCATCCGCAACGGCGACCGCGGCGAAACTGCACTCTAACGCAACGCGGTGCCTCCAGACGTCATCTAACCGGTATGCCGGATGATGAGGCACCGTTAACCGCTGGGTTGCGTCCCGCGCGCGGAGGTCTGTCGGGAACTATCCTTCAGATATCCGTTTCCCGCGGAGGCATCCCCAAGCGGGCTGTCCCTAGAGCCGTCGTTACGCCCTTGGGTATCGATATCGATACCCACAGTGATCCACACGCTCACCGCGATCCGGAACAGGCGATTCTTCTCGTCTCGTCGGAGAACATCGATCGCCTTCGCACTACGGGCTGGCCTTTGTTCTACGGCGCCCTAGGTGAAAACCTGACTACGAAGGACATCGATTTCCGGCTGGTCCGCCTGGGCCAGAGATTTCTCGCCGGCGAAACAATACTGGAGATTTCCGCGATTTGCCCTCCCTCCCGCGCTCTCGATGTTTATGGTCCAGGCTTCGAAGAGGCCATTTTTGATGATCGGGCGAAGCAAGGCCATCCGTCGTCGGAGAAATGGGGGCTCTCCGGCTTCTATGCCCGCGTGTCGCAGGCAGGTACGATTCGAACGAACGATATAATCACCCTTCTAGACCAAGCAGTCTAGCGGGCACAAACGCAGTTACCTCGACAAAACAGAAAAATGCCTGCGGGCTGCTTCCGTAAAAAGAAGATGAGCAGAATTCCCGCCGGCTTTTCAGACTCAATCGCCGGCCGTGAACGGATCGGTCGCTTGCGGAGTTTGGCGCCGCAAGCCGATCACGCAGCGGTCGAGCGGCAGCTGGCAGCCTCGGCTGATGTGGAGGGGGCACTGCGGCTGCTCGTGGAACTGGCCACTCAGCAACCCGCCATCCTCGAACGTTTCAGCCGGCGTCCCGCGGAATTGCAGAACCTGATCACGCTCTTCTCGTATAGCCGCTTTCTCGGCCAGGAACTGATCCGAAGTCCGGAATGGACCGAAACCGCTCTCAGCTCCAAATCGATTCAGCGGTCGGATTCCATTGCGAGGCTGCGCAAATCCCTTTTCTCCCTGACCAACCCGATTCCGATCGAAGGGTTGGGCCACGTGTTGGCGAAATTCCGTCGCCGCGAGTATGTCCGTATCCTCCTCCGCGACTGTGAGGGCATTGCAACCATTGCCGACACGACGCGCGATCTATCTCACTTGGCGGACGCGATTCTGGAAGTCGCCTATCGCCGGGTGCGCCGTGAGCTGGTTCGCAAACACGGAGAGCCCTCAGCTGCTCCGGAGTCGGAGCAGCGGCACGGAGGCATGACCGTAATTGCATTGGGAAAACTGGGTGGTGAGGAATTGAACTACTCCTCCGATGTCGACCTGATGTTCGTTTACGAAGGTAACGGAGAGACCGCCGGGCCCGGCTCGATTTCCAATAAAGAATTCTTCAAGAAACTGGTCAACACCTATACGCAATTGCTTTCCGCATATACCAGCGAGGGGCTATGCTATCGCGTGGACCTGCGTCTGCGCCCGGAGGGCCGTCTCGGCGAAGCCGCAATCTCGCTGGACGGCGCCCGTCAATACTACCGGCACCGCGCACGCGATTGGGAACTCCAGATGTTGATCAAGGCCCGTGCCGTTGCCGGCGAGCTCGGCGCCGGGCAGGAACTGCTCCGTTTCGTGGAACCGCTGACATACTCCACCACACTCGACTTCGGCGCCGTGGAACGTGTTTCCGAAGCCAGACTTCGAATCCACGAAAAGGCGGCGGCCGGGCGGCGCGGAGCCATTGACGTGAAGTTGATGCCCGGCGGCATCCGCGACATTGAATTTCTGGTGCAGTGCTTGCAGCGTCTTCACGGCGGGCGTGAGCCGTGGGTCCGCCACGCGGGTACTCTGCTGGCCTTGGCAAGACTTCGCGACAAGGGACTGCTTTCGGCCGGTGAACATGCAAGTCTGGCGTCGGCATACGAATTTCTGCGGCACCTGGAGCACCGGCTCCAGCTTGTCGACGATCGCCAGACACACGTGCTGCCGTCGGATGAAGCCGAACTGGAGATCCTTGCCAAGCGCATGCCGGCGCCTGTTCCCGGCAGTGTCTTCACCACTCACCGTCTTCTCGAAACACTCCATCTTCATGCTCAGCGTGTCGGGCAGCTTTACGAACGCGTAATCCATGCCCAGAAAATCTCTTACTACAGCGCGCTGATCGAGCCGGAGGATCTGCAACCGGAGATATACCCGGCTCCCGAGCCTCATCCGCGCACCAGCAATCTAGTGCGTTTTTTGGAACGGCTGACTCCCGGCTTCGGCGCGCTGTTGGCTGAATCACCTTTGAAGGTGAATGATGCGGCTTTCGAACGGTTCCTGGAGAAATTGCAGGCCCGGCCCGATTTGCTGCGTTTTGTCGATGAGAATCCGGCCATCGCCCGGCGTGTGCTGGATATCTTCGGTCACAGCAACTGGTTGTCGGAAATGTTGACGCGGAATCCGGCGCTACTGGCTGCCCTGGAGAATCCTGAGCAGCCCTTCAGCCGCCCTCTTTTCGCTTCGGCACATGGGCTGCGGCAGGAGTATCAGGAGCAGTTGTTTCGTGTCGTCTCACGCAGCTTATGCGATAGCCGTCCGGTATTCGAAACGCTGGTTGAAACATCTCAGCTTGCCGACGCAGCCATCGCTCGCGCCTACCGTTCCGCCATCGAGCAGGCCGGCGGTGCCGGAAGCTCGGGCATGATGATCATTTCCTTGGGCCGTCTGGGAACTCAGGAATTCGACGTCGCCTCAGATGCCGACCTCATATTCGTCATCCCCGATGAAGAGGATGCGAATCTAAAGTTTTGGACTGGTGTAGCGGAACGAACAGTGGACATTCTTTCTGCTTATACCGGGGATGGGACGTTGTTTGCGGTCGATATGCGCCTTCGCCCCGGCGGTCGTGATGGAGCGCTGGTACAGACGGAGAGCGCATACCAGAAGTACTTTGAGACTCGGGCGGAAGCCTGGGAAGGCATCGCTTACATGAAGGCGCGCGCGGTGGTCGGCCCGGCGGAGGAGACCACTCGTTTTCTCCATGACCTGCAGCGTGTGGACTGGCAAACATATGGACAAAGCGGACGGAGCCGCCTGGAACTCGCGAATATGCGGCGTCGTCTCGAGAAGGAGCAGGGCCGGAGCAATCCATTGAAAGCCGGTCCGGGCGGCTACTATGACATTGATTTTGCGCTCCTGTACTTGCGGCTACGCGGTGCGGGGACATTCTTTCGGGTGCTCAACACGCCAGACCGGATCAGCGTCGTCGAAAAGATGGGGTACCTAAGTGCCGCCGACGCATCCTTCCTCCGTTCCGCCGCGACATTCTATCGCGCAATCGATCATGGAATCCGCTTGCAAACGGGACATTCGGGCGGCCGTCTGCCGACCTCGCCCGCACGCCTCGAGCAACTCACCAGCATGGTGAGACGGTGGTCCCCTTCGCATCTTAAGGACAAACCGCTGGTGGAGGCGCTTGGCGAAATTCAGCACAAAACGCGTGAGTATTTCAACCGGTTGTTTTCACCCGAGGCGAAGATCGATGACCAAGAGTCGTAAAAACCCAATCATGAAGCGGGCGCTTTTCGTGATGACTGTGGTTTTGGGTGCGGCTCTCAATGCCTCTCCCCTCGATGATGCTTTTCATAGCCTGTACGACTGCGACTTCGAAGCGAGCCGTGCGGCGGCCCAAGTGGCTATCGACCGGAATCCCGAGGACCCGATGGGTCACGCTGCTCGGGCGGCCAGCTATCTGTTTGGTGAGTTGCACCGGCTGAACTTGCTGGGCAAGGAATTTCTGACCTCCGATGCGCGAATTCGCGACAAGCGGGCTGCGGCGGCTCAAAAGGAGCACGCATCCCGTGAGTTTCACGAAGCAGCGGCAACGGCTCGGCGGCTCGCGCTGCGGCACCTTGCCGCTTCCGGTGACGATCGGGATGCTCTGCTGGCAATGACGATCGTCGCCGGCATGGAGCGCGATTACGCCGCACTAATCGAAAAGCGGCTGCGAGCAAGCCTCGACTGCGCGAAAGAGTCGCAGCAGTATGCGCGCAAGCTGATTGCTGCCGATCCGACCCAGTACGATGCGTACTTCACCTTCGGCTTCAGCGAATATCTTGTCGGCAGCCTTCCATTTTTCGCCCGTTGGTTCATGAGGCTGGATGGCATTGATGGAGATAAGGAGAAAGGGCTGCGCGAACTGGAGATCGCCGCAGCGCAAGGGCGCTTCCTGAAACCTTTCGCGAAAATGATGCTCGCCATGTTCTACCTCCGCGAGAAACGGCCCGCGGATTCCCGCCGCCACTTGCAGTCGCTTGCCAGTGAATTTCCCGGAAATCCCGCCGTGCGTGCGGAATTGCGCCGCATGGATACCGCTGCTGGTGGTACCGAGTGAAAAAGCCCGGCGACATTGCCTCCGGAAGATGGTGAAATCAGGTTGATGATTGCTGGATCGGCTTCGCCGGCCACTCCCGCTTCCCTTCGCTTGATAGGCAACACGCCGCTCGTTGCGTTGGAAGGTTTCGACACCGGCTCATGCGAGCTGTTTCTGAAACTGGAATCGCAGAATCCGGGCGGCTCGATCAAGGACCGCATGGCCGTAGCAATGATCCAAGCGGCAGAGAGTACTGGCGCAGTCGGCCAAGGCACCATTCTCGTCGAAGCCACTGCCGGCAATACCGGCATCGGGCTGGCATTGGTTGCTGCTATCAAAGGCTACCGGTTGATCCTGGTCATCCCGGACAAAATGTCACCGGAGAAGATCGCCCATGCAAAGGCATTGGGAGCGGAAATTCATCTGACCCGCTCTGATGTGGAGCCAGGCCATCCCGCCTACTACCAGGACATGGCGCACCGCATCGCCAAGTCGACGCCAGGCGCGTATCACATCAACCAGTTCGGAAACCCCGCGAATCCACAGGCTCACGAAGAAACCACAGGGCCGGAGATCTGGCGCCAGATGGGCGGGCGCATCAATGCCGTTGTCTGCGGTGTAGGCTCTGGCGGAACTCTCACCGGGCTCAGCCGCTACTTCGCGCGCATCGCGCCGTCTGTCGAGATGATTCTGGCCGATCCCGAAGGTTCGGCGTTGGCTGGATATGTTCAGACAGGTAAGCCGGGGAAGGAAACGAGCTACGCCGTCGAGGGAATCGGCGGGAGCTGTATTCCGGATGTCGCCGACCTGTCGCGCGTTAAGGCTGCGTACTCTATCTCGGATACCGAGAGCTTTCTTACCTCGCGGGAACTTCTGGTCCGCACGGGAATCTTCGCCGGCTCTTCTTCCGGAACGCTGCTTGCCTCGGCGCTCAGATATTGCCGCGAGCAGACGCAACCCAAACGAGTTGTATCGTTCGTCTGCGATACCGGTGCGAAGTATCTGTCGAAGCTCTACAACGACTACTGGATGCTCGATCAGGGCTACGTCAAGCGTGAGCGCTTTGGCGATCTGCGCGATCTCATTATCCGCCGCTATGCGGATGGCGACGTGATCACAGTGGGGCCCAATGATACCTTGCTGACGGCGTTTCAGCGCATGAAACTGGCGGATATCTCGCAGGTGCCTGTCATCGAGGGTGGGCATTGCGTCGGTATTCTCGACGAGTCTGATGTTTTACTCGCGGTTCATTCCGGCGGCGACCACTTCAGGCAGCCAGTGCGTACAGCAATGACGACCCGCCTCGAGACAGTGATGCCGGCGGCCTCGATCGATCAGCTCTATTCGATTCTCAATCGCGGCTTGGTGGCCGTGGTCCTTGAGGGCGATCGCTTTCTCGGCCTCATCACCCGCGCAGATCTGCTCAGCTATCTACGCCGCAAGCTCTAATACAAAGGAACCTAATGTCTCACCGTTTCGGAACTCGCGCCATTCATGCCGGTCAACAACCCGATCCATCCACCGGCGCGATCATGACGCCCATCTACGCAACATCCACATATGTGCAAAGCAGTCCGGGCGTACATCAGGGTTACGAGTACTCGCGATCGCAGAATCCCACGCGGCTGGCTTACGAGCAATGCGTGGCTGATCTTGAGAGTGGCGTACGAGGCTTTGCCTTTGCCTCCGGACTCGCCGCAACATCCACCTTTTTAGAACTCCTCGATAGTGGATCGCATGTCATCGCCGGCGACGATTTGTATGGGGGTACATTCCGGTTATTCGAGCGTGTTCGAAAGCGTTCCGCCGGCCTCGACTTTACGTTTACCGATCTGGATGCTACAGGCGCATTGGAACAAGCCTTACGGCCTGAAACACGGATGATCTGGGTGGAGACTCCGTCGAATCCGATGATGAAGATAGTGGATCTGGCGAACATCGTGGATTTTGCTCACCGTCACGATTTGCTGGCCGTAGCCGACAATACCTTCGCCACGCCGTATCTCCAGCGGCCATTGGAGCTTGGATTTGATGCCGTCGTCCATTCTGCCACCAAGTACCTGAACGGCCACTCAGACATCATTGGCGGCATGGTTGTGGTTCGTCAGCCAGAGCTGGCCGACCGCCTCGCGTTTCTTCAAAATGCGGTTGGCGCGGTGGCCGGCCCGTTCGATTCTTTTCTTGCCCTTCGCGGTTTGAAAACGCTGCATCTGCGGATGGAGCGCTCGCAGGACAATGCCCGGGTGCTGACCGAACGG
>CAYTVP010000132.1:10437-11146 GCA_964441675.1 uncultured Solibacteraceae bacterium
GCGCCATTCCGCAAATGCGTTGGAGTTAGCACATTGGCTGGAGCGGCACGCCGCGGTAGAGCGTGTGCTCTATCCCGGATTGCCCTCCCATCCGCAGCATGATTTGGCGCGGAAGCAAATGTCAGCCTTCGGCGGCATGATTTCGGTGGTTGTGAAGGGAGGACTCGACGCCGCCCGGCGGATGCTCGAAGCCTGTCGCGTGTTCGCCCTGGCCGAAAGCCTGGGAGGTGTCGAAAGCTTGATCGAGCATCCGGCCATCATGACGCATGCCTCCGTTCCGGCAGCGCAGCGCGAGGCGCTCGGCATCTCCGGCGGCTTGATCCGCCTATCAGTCGGTGTCGAAGATGTCGAAGATCTCCGGGCAGACCTCGCGCAGGCCCTGGAGACAATCAGAACGTAATCTTCGCCCCGAGTTGCAAGTTTCGCGGCGCCGATACTCCACCGTTCCAATTGCCAAAGCCGGGATTCGCTACATCGGTCACCCAGCCAGTGAGAACGTGCCAATTGAAAACATTAAAAGCCTCGAAGCGTAACTGAATATTCAAGTTGTGTTCCGGCCAGACAAGAACGTTCTTGAATAGTGCCAGATCTTGATTCTGGTACGCGATCGTTCGGACGTTCGTGAACCGATCACCTTGGCCGTAATATTGTCCGCTGCTGAACAATCGGTAGTCTTCAAACGCTGCCGGATTGAACCGCGGTTTCGTCG
>CAYTVP010000133.1:0-11112 GCA_964441675.1 uncultured Solibacteraceae bacterium
AGGCACCCAAAAAAGTAAAGATTCGCACTGCTCTCGACATGTATGTCAACGGGCTGCCGGTTTGGTCCGCGGAGAAGGTACTTACTTACGGAGAAGGATTGACTGTTAATAATCAGCGCGACTTCACCTCTGAGTGGGATCGGGCATCGGCGACGGGAAGCGACACGCTGTACCTCGGCAGGCTGCAAGCCGGGAACACGCTGGTAATCACTCTAACCGCCCGAACCAACGTTGACACCGACGCGCCGAACTGCGGCACGGCGCACTACGGCCAGTTCTATACGCCCGAAAAGCGCTGCAACGATGCGGTCGCCAAGATCGCCACCAACAGCGCGGCAGGTGCACTGGTTGGTTTTAATGTTTTTGCCAAAGCCCCGCCTGTGGTGATCACTCTTCCGGAGGAGTAAAGTATGCCACGCTTCCGCTTCACCTTTTTACGCGTCTGTTTTCTCTGTGCGATCGCATGGCCAGGGGCTCGGGCTCAGCCCACTTCCGGTACAGTTCTCCCGGTTCGGGAGCTAACGATTTTTGAATTCCAGGCTCTCTCGAATCTGAACTCACTGAACGGCGTCGTATTGACAACGGCGGCACACGCGGGAGTAGCGACGTTGAACGGTTCTGCAAGCAATGTAGAACGCCAGCCCAGCGGAATGTCGGCGGTTTATTCGGCCGCCGCCATCCCAAGCCAAAGTACCGCTGGAAGCGCCGCGGAGAATGGCGCGCCGGAAAGCTCGGAGCTCTTCAACTTCAAACAATCGGGAGACTCGGCACAATCGTGGGCAACAATGCGCGCCAATGGCAGTCCATTCCTGTTAACCCACGCATATGGCAAAGCATCGGCTACGGCGAACGTGTCCTGGACAGCTAAAATCTCCTTGGGACCGCTATCTATTTTGTACGCTGCCATCCGCATTCCGGCGGTCACTGTGAACGGTACGTTCGAAGAAGACGGCCCCAGCCGTTGGAAAGCCCGAATGCGTGCCGACTTGATGATCAACGGAACTGTTGCCTGGAGCACCGAGTCCAATCGCTTCAACGTGCCGAGTGGAAACACCGGATCGGGCAGCAACTGCTCCGAGCGGACGCAGAAGGGAACATTTCTGAATACATTCGAGAAGTCGTTGGGCATCGATCCCGACAACGTCAATGATGCGTCTGCCACCCAAACGGTGTACCTGCGCCTGGGCCCATACAGTGGATCGGCAAGCCCGGTGGAAGTAACGTTTGTGGTTCGTGCCGATGCTCAATCGCTCGACAAATGCTGTCTTCAAAACGGTGAGTACTTCTGCACGCGAGCAGGCGCGAAGGTGGATTGGGACAGTCCACGAACGATCATTGCGCCCGTTCGGTTCTGGACCGGCACAATGCTTCTCCATGTGCCTTCGTTCGACCTTGAAAACGATTGAAGCGGACTACGAACGCGCGTGGTTGCTTGCGCGCGGAGCCTGATAGCGAACGTTCAGCTCCGGAGTCTCCAGTTTCTTTCCCTGTTGCCTGGAGGTCAGGCAGCGGTCGAGAATGCCGCTTACGATCAACGTTCGCTCCACCGGATAAGGCGCCTTGCCGGTGGCAAACAGCTCCTCGATCTTGCTGACAAGACATGCCGAGTAAGTGACATTTGGCGTCGGCGTCAACAGGAATTGGCAAGCTTCGATCTTGCCGTCCCGGAGTTTTGCGGCGAAGTTGAAGTCCCGTACTGCGCCGTTTAGCATCAGGAGTGTCGTTTTCAGCCCGTCGTTATGTTCTATGAAGTAAGCCGCGGGTTTATTCACCAGCTTCTGAAGCCGTCCGTCCTCAGTTAAATCCTGAGTCCGCCCATCGGTAACCGTCATACCGAGCGGCGTGTCGCTGCGGGAAAGCGCCGAACGCAAGAGTTCCACCGGCCAGCGTCCGTTCTTTCCTGCCTCCCAAACGGCATCGCCTTCGATCATCTCGACGGATCGAACACCCGTTTCGCCGCCCCGCCGCCGCTCGATCATACACTGCATGGCTTCAAGCGCGTGGTAATCCATCGGATCCGATCCACCGACGCCCACCATCAGCGCGCTTTCGATCTGGCAGCCCCAGGGTAACTCGACATCGGGCAATCGCCATGTCACCGGTAGGGACGATCCGGCCAGCATCGGAAACTTCAGGCGGCGCGACATCTCTACCATCTTGTGAGCCTTCTCGAAGCTATAGGAGAGATGCTTGTCGTTGTAAACGGGGACAGCCCGCCCGTCTTCCTCAAACACTTTCGCGCATTGTTCGAGAAATTCGAAGCGGGGATAAAGAACCTGGCCTTTCTCGTTCCGTGGATAATCACCGTGCTCGCAAATGATCAACACCGCGTCCACGGCCAGCTTGTCGCCGCCACAGCGAAGCGCCTCCGCGATTGTGGGATAGACTTTGAACCCGAACTCGCCTGCCCTTGCCGCTGTCAGGTCCCCTTCCGGCTTCTGATCGATGTAGAACGAGACGACCTTCATGTCCGGACGATGCCAGGTTCCGTTGATCGGATAGCCCACCAGGAAACGGTCGGCCATATGCTGGACGTGCGAAAGATACTTGTAGATGGAACCGACAACGCAGATCCGCTTCATTACGTTCTCCAGAATGTGGACTGCTTGGCCGGATGATACGGAATGGCCAGATGCGGTGTCTCGTATCGCTCGTCCTTGCGGAACAGGCTTTCGACGCCGGCCGCTGTGAGGCCCGTGGTGAGGAGTGTTCGTTCTACGGGGTATGTCGGCTTACCGGTCAAAAACATCGGCTCCATATTCGCGACCAGCGGACTGAAGAAATTCGCCAGAGTCGTGCGGCCATCGGGCATAGGTAGATACATCTGCGTAGAGAACAATCCGGAATCGAGGCGCGCGGAGAAATTGAAGTCCCGAATCAATCCGCTCATCAGAAGCATCGTGCACATCAGCCCATCGGCATGCTCGTACCGGTAGGCAACCGGATTTTTCACTAGCGTCTGCATCTCGGCGCGCGTGGGCATTCGATCGTTAAACCCTTCCCGAGGCTGAGCCAGCGTATGGCTGCGGCATAGCGCAGCCTCCACCAGCTCCTGCGGCCACACCTTCTCGTCGTAGGCCTTCCAGAAGTTGTCCCCGCGATAAGCTTGCACCCACTTCACGCCGCTTTCGCCGCCCTTGCGACGCTCCACCATGCACTGCAGAGTTTCGAGACCATGAAAATCGTAGCTATCGACACCGCCGTAGCAGACGCACATCGCTTCGTGAATCCGTGCGCCGGACGGCATCTCAAGCTGAGGAGTGCGATACGTTACCGGCAAGCTGGATCCCGCCATGAAAGCGAATTTCATCTCGCGAGATGCGTCGAACATTTCCTTGGCCCATTCCCAGTTCCACGACAAATGCTTGTCGTTGAAGATTGGGACCGCTCGGCTGCTTGCTCGGAAAACCTTCAGGATCTCCTGGAAGAACTCATAGCGTGGATACTGCGTTTGTCCTTTTTCGTTTCGCGCGTACTTTCCGTGCTCGCCAATCAGGACGACGCCGTCCACCGCAAGTTTTGATCCGCCAAGCGTCAGTGCTTCCGCGATTGTCGGATAGAGCTTCATGGACGGGAACCGTTGCGAGCGCTCCCGGCTCAAATCGCGATCGTTGACCTGATCGACGAAGAGCGACACCAGGTCCATTTCCGGGCGGTGGTGTGTACCGTTCCAACCGTAGCCATCAAGAAAGCGATCGACGATATGCTGCGCGTGAGAATACTTGAAGTACGTCGTGGCAATCGCGGCCAACTTCGGGCGTTTCTGATTCCGTTGCGCGGCCAGAATGCCCGGAATGGTGGCGGAGCCGGCCAACAAAACCCGCCGCGAGAGTGTGGGAGCGGTACTCATGTGGAAGGCTCATTGTAACCTCTCCTTAAGAACATGTTTGCGAAATTGATGGTCGCCCTTTGCATGGTGCTGATGTCCGCTGCCGCCCAAGTCAGCGAGCGCGCGCGCAAGCTGCACCAGGACGCGTTTGTGTTCGACGGACACGTGCACGTTGTGAACCGCCAGTTCTACCACGGGGGCGATATCGGAGACCGTGTAGCAGACGGACAGTTCGATCTGCCGCGAGCGCGCGAGGGCGGAGTAGACGCCATGTTCTTTTCGATCTTCGTTACCGAGGATTACTATCCGCAGCGGCTCGAAACAAAGCAGACATTCCGGTTAATGGATCTTGCGCTGACGCAGCTCGAAAATAACAAGGACAGGATCGAGCTAGCTCGCAAAGCTTCGGACATCCAACGGATCAACCGGTCCGGAAAGATGGCCGCCATACTGGATCTCGAGGGCGGTTTCGATCTCGATGGAGACCTTGGAATTCTGCGCGATCTCTATCGGCTCGGCCTGCGGTCGCTGCAGCTATCCGCCCACAACTGGACGAACAATTTTGCTGATTCCTGCTGCTCGCTGCCGAAGAACAAGGGATTGAACGAGCATGGCCGGGCCGTTGTGCGTGAGATGAACCGCCTGGGAATGATCATCAACGTGTCTCATGCTTCTGATGACGCAATGTCGCAAACAATCGACGTCAGCAGCGATCCGGTTGTAGCTACGCATCACGGGCTTCGCATGTTGAACAGAATTCCGCGGAATATGCCGGAGGAACTGATGCGGAAGCTCGCAGCCAAGGGCGGCGTGATCGGTTTTCAGATTGGCAATGAATTCCACAACGTCCGGGCCTTTGAGTGGCGTACCAAGCATGCAGGGAAGCCATTTTGGGACACTACCGAAATCGCCAACCGGAAAGAGCCTCTATCCATTGCAGACATCGATCGAAAGGTAGCCCCGCAATTCCCGATGGTGGGGATGAATATGCCGGACGATATCCTTTTTTCGCCAGCCGAATGGATCGAGGTGGTCGAGAAGGCGATCGCAATCGTAGGGGAAGATCACGTAGCGTTGGGAAGCGACTTTGATGGCGGTCCCACGCCGCCTCGCGGGATGCGGGATATCTCACACCTGCCGCTGCTGACGGAGGCCATGCTCGAGCGCGGATGGACCGAGCAGCGCATCCGGAAATTCCTTGGGGAGAATCTTCTCCGCGTTTTCCGTCAGGTGACGGATTAACGCCGTTTATTTCTGACGTCCGCCGCCGTCTGTTTCGCCGCTGCCGCCTGCTACAATCGAGGTTCCAATGAGCCAAGCCGCTGCGGAGCTGCGTGCAACTCCACTGAACGCCATTCACCGCGAACTGGGCGCCAAGATGGTGGATTTCGGGGGCTGGGATATGCCGGTGCTCTATACCGGCATCATCGACGAGCACAATGCGGTTCGAAACGCTGTCGGACTCTTCGATGTCAGCCATATGGGCGAGATTGAAGTGCAAGGCCCGCAGGCGATTGACCTAGTCGATTATGTTGCGACCAACAACGCGCGCAAGCTCGAGAAGGGACAAATTCAGTACTCCGGGCTCCTCTACGAGCACGGCGGCTTTGTAGACGACATTCTGGTGCACAAAGTCTCCGATGACCATTACTTCATCTGCGTGAATGCGTCGAACCAGGACAAGGATTTCGAGTACATCACTGCCAATAACCGGTTTGAGGCGCAAGTGGAAAATGCGGGATCGCGATACGCACAGCTCGCTATCCAGGGACCGAAAGCGCTTGATTTACTCCAAAAGCTGACAGCTGTTGAGCTTGCCCCGATCCGCTACTACCACTTTGTCGACGGTTCGGTCAGCAATACACCGGCCCGGATTGCACGAACTGGCTACACCGGCGAAGACGGCTTCGAGATTTATATCGCTCCGCCGGAGGCGCCGCGCATCTGGCGTGAGATTCTCGCCGCCGGCGCGGAGTTCGGCATTAAGTGCTGCGGTCTGGGCGCCCGGAATACCCTGCGGCTGGAGTCCAAGATGGCGCTATATGGCCATGAAATCGATGCCACGATTTCTCCGCTTGAGGCGGACCTGGCCTGGATTGTCAAGTTTGAAAAGCCCGCGTTCCTCGGCCGCGAGGCGCTGGCAAAACAAAAAGAGGCCGGCGTAAAGCGAAAGCTCGCCGGTTTTGAGATGACCGGCCGGGGAATCGGCCGTGACGGCTATGAGATCAGTGTCGATGGCCAGCCTGCCGGCTGGGTAACATCCGGCGGACCATCTCCGACGCTGAGCAAGAACATCGGTTTGTGTATGCTTCCTGTTTCCCTGGCCGCACCAGGCCAGACGATTCAGGTGATGATCCGCAATCAGCCCGTGGATGCGAAGATCGTCCCAACACCTTTTTACAAGAGAGCCAAATAGGAAAAATGTATCCGGAAAATCTCCGTTACACAAAGGAGCACGAATGGGTGCTTGCCGCAGACGGCACGGGCACCATCGGAATTACAGATCACGCGCAGAAGGAGCTCGGCGATATTGTCTATGTCGATCTTCCGAAAGTGGGTGTTCAACTCTCGCAGGGCGCGACGCTCGGATCGGTGGAGTCGGTCAAGGCTGTATCCGATATCTATTCTCCGATCAGCGGTGAAGTGATCGAAATCAACGAGGCTCTTGCCACCGCTCCCGAAAAACTGAATGCCGATCCACACGGCGAGGCCTGGCTGGTGAAGGTAAAGCTGGCCTCCCCGGAAGAAGTCCAAGCCTTGATGTCCGCCGCGGACTACCAGAAGTACATCGAATCCTGAAACGAGCCTGTGCGTTATCTACCAAAGTCTCCTGCCGAGCGGGAGGAAATGTTGGCGGCCATCGGTGCGCCGTCGCTTGATGCTCTGATCTCACAGCTGCCCGCGGAATCGCGCCAGACGAGCCCGCTGAATATTCCGCCGGGAAAGTCCGAGTACGAAATCGTCGATTACTTCAAGGCGCAAGGTGGACAGTGCGCGGCCGGTTACGCAACATTTCTCGGCGCGGGTGTCTATAACCACTATCGTCCTGTGATTACCGACGTGATCGTCTCGCGCAGCGAGTTCCTTACGTCGTATACGCCCTATCAAGCGGAAATTTCGCAAGGCACTCTCACGCAGATTTTCGAGTTCCAAACGATGATCTGCCAGCTTACCGGCATGGAGGTGGCGAATGCCTCAATGTACGACGGGTCGTCGGCTGTGCCGGAAGCCGCAATGATGGCGGCTCGAATCACCGGCCGGCCAAAAATTCTGGTCGCGAAAACGGTCCATCCCGAATACCGCGAAGTTCTGGCCACGTACGCGCGGCATCAGGGATTACCGGTTGCCGAATTCGGGTACTTGACCGATTCAGGGTGTCTCGATCTCGATGATGTCGCCGCGCAGATCGACAGCGAGACGGCCGCGGTCATCATCCAGTCGCCAAACTTTTTCGGCTGCGTCGAAGAACTGGATGCGGTTGCCGATTTAGTCCACCAGAAGGGCGCGCTGCTGGTCTTCGTTTTTGCAGAGGCGGTCTCGCTTGGGCTGCTTGCGCCGCCGCGCCAGGCGGACATCGTTGCGGGCGAACTACAGAGCTTTGCCATCTCCCCCAGCTACGGCGGCCCCTATGCCGGAATCATTGCAACGAAGGAAAAGTTCATACGGCAGATTCCCGGACGGCTGGTGGGCGAGACCCGCGATGCAGAGGGCCGGAGGGCATTCTGCTTAACGCTCTCGACGCGCGAGCAGCACATCCGGCGGGAACGCGCGACATCGAACATCTGCACAAATCAGGCCTTGATCGCGCTGATGGCTACCGTGTACCTCAGCCTGTACGGCAAAGAGGGCTTGCGCGAGCTTGCGGAGCAGAATCTTTCGAAGGCGCACTACTTGGCCGGAAAGCTGGACCGGCGTTTCACCGGTTCATTCTTCAATGAATTCGTGGTCCGCGCCGCCGACCCGCAACAGCTAAATCAAAAACTTCTGGAACGGAACATTATCGGCGGGTTGCCGCTCGATCGGTTCTACCCGGAACTTGCCGGGACGATGCTGCTTTGCGCAACGGAAATGTCCCGGAAACAGGATATGGATATTGTTCAACAGGTAATCGGAGGCCGCTAGTGATTAAAAAAGTCAGTCCGCACATCACTCAGAACGAACTCCTGCTGTTCGAACAGAGCTCACCCGGCAAGCGCGGATATCAATTGCCGGATCTCGACGTTCCGGCCGTTGATCCTCGCGAGGTTCTGGGGAAGAACAAAGTCCGCGACGAAATCGAGGACTTTCCGGAAGTCAGTGAAGTGGAAGTGATCCGCCACTTCACGCGCCTTTCTACCTGGAACTACGCAATCGACCTCGGAATGTATCCGCTCGGCTCCTGCACGATGAAGTACAACCCCCGCGTGAACGAATTGGTGGCACGTACCGAAGGATTGGCGTGGGCGCATCCCTATCAGCCGGAATCGCTGGCGCAGGGAGCGATGGAAATCGTGGCGGTACTCGAGTCAGCCCTCGCCGACATCACCGGCATGGATGCAGTGACGCTACAGCCGGCGGCGGGTGCCCACGGCGAAATGACCGGAATTTTGCTGGTGCGTGCAGCGCTTGAAAGAGCGGGCAATCCCCGCAAGAAGATCCTCTGCCCGGACTCAGCTCACGGTACCAACCCGGCAACTGCTCAAATGGTGGGCTATCAGGTAGTCAACATCAAGTCCAATGCCTTGGGAATGGTGGAAATTTCCACTCTCGAGAACGCAATGGATGGGGACGTGGCGGCCCTGATGATCACCAATCCGAACACGGTCGGCGTGTTCGAAGAGAACATCGTGAAAGTTGCCAAGATCGTTCATGACAAGGGCGGCATGGTTTACATGGACGGCGCCAACATGAATGCTCTCGTTGGCGTTGCCCGCCCGGGCGACTTTGGCGTGGACGTGATGCACCTCAACCTCCACAAAACCTTCTCCACGCCTCATGGCGGAGGCGGACCGGGGGCCGGAGCGGTTGCGATGAAGTCCCACCTTGAGCCATACGCGCCAATCCCAAGGCTGGCGAAGTCCGATGCCGGATGGACGTGGGATTACAACCGGCCGGATTCGATTGGGCGGGTCCGGGCATTCTATGGAAACTTCGGTGTGCTAGTTCGCGCGCTGGCATACATCATGGCCCATGGAGGCCCCGGGCTGCGCAATGCCACGATGGACGCGATCCTCAACGCGAACTACATCCGCAAGGGCCTGGAAGCATTCTACGATCTGCCCTACAAATCGCCGTGCATGCACGAGGTCGTGTTCTCAGACGACCGGCAGGCTGCAAAGGGCGTCCGCACCGGCGATATCGCCAAAAGGCTGATCGACTACGGCTTCCATCCGTATACCGTCAGCTTCCCGTTGATCGTCCATGGCGCTTTGATGATCGAGCCGACGGAAACAGAATCGAAGCGCGAACTCGATCTCTTTATCGACGCCATGCAGTCAATCGCGCGCGAAGTGGACGAAGATCCGGATCTCGTCCGGCACGCTCCCCACTCCACCCGGATTCGCCGCGTCGACGAAGTGACGGCAGCCCGCAAGCCGATCGTTCGATGGCAGCCAAAAGTGCCCGAAGCCCGCGCGGCAGACTAACAGTCCTCGCGCCGTACTATTTTTTCAGAGTGTAGGGATCCAGCGTCAGCACGCGATGATGCTCGCTGTCGCCGATGTAGAGAATACCCTTTTTGTCCACGTAAATGCCGTGCGGTCGCTTCAACTCGCCGAGAATCACCTTCACTTCGCCTGTTCTCGGATCGATTCGCGAGATTTCATGGCTCTCCGTATCGGCGATGTAAATCCCGCCGTCGGGGGACCACGCGATCCCCTTCGGGCCGTGCAGTTTCTCGGCCACCATAGTGATCTTGCCGGACCCGTAGTCCACCTTCGCCACCGCATTGCCTTCGCGCATAGCCAGCCATAGAGTTCCGTCCGGCGCAAAGTCGATGGCGCGAGGACCGCGTACGGGGTTGTCGGGGCCGCCGAGGTATGTCTCGATTGTGCCGGTCTTGAGGTCGACACGCCGCACGCGATGATTGCGGATGTCGCAGATGAGTAACCGGCCTTGCGGGTCGAACTGGATGGCATGCGGCTGATTCAGCTGCGCCTTTACGGCAGGTCCGCCATCTCCCGAGAATCCGGGCTCGCCGGTGCCCGCGACGATGGTCATGGCCTTCGTCTTGCGGTCAACTTTTTTCACAACGTGCGCCTTCATGTCGACGAAGAAGAGATTGCCGTCGCGGTCGAAGCGCACCTCATAAGGCTCATTCTGTCCGGTGACATACGCTACCGGCTTTCCGTCCTTTAAATCGACACGATAGATTGCGTGATCGTCGATCGAGCAAACATAGAGCGCTCCATCGGGTCCGATGGTCAACCCATACGGATTCCGGATCTCAATCGGCGCGGCCGCGAGCAAGCAGGCCGCGGGCAGCATCCAGAACATCCTCCACAGAAATGCTGCTGACCGGCTGTGCTTGAAGAACCCGCCGCCGCGGCGTACGTGGCGCCCAGATGGCGGGATCAGTCGGTCCGAATAGCGCGACAACAGGTGTGCCCACTGCGGCCGCCAGGTGAGTAATGCCGGAATCGTTTCCAATGAACAGTCTTGCTCCTCGCAGCCAACAGGCTAACGCATATAGATCCGGAATGCGTGGCGCGCCATCCGGGTTGACGGCAAATTCGGCGCCCAGCCGCGAAGCCACTTCGCGAAATTTCTCGAGCGGCCAGTTCTTGCTGGGACCGGCAGAGAATGGATGGACGACGATGCGCATGCGCGGCAGAGCCGGCACTGGAATGCGGGGAATACCGGGCGGCGGCGGCAGGGCAGGGAAGAACTGGAATGGCAAGCCGGCCACGGCTTCCCGGAAATGATCCTGGTTGCTGCCGTACCAGGAAACGATTTCATCGAATCGGGCAAGTTCGTCGAGCGCCGGCGTTTCGGCAAGCCCCACCAGGTCCAGCCGCGTATCGGAAATTGCCCGCACGTGATCGGCAAACCGAACCAGGGAGACCGCGGGCCGTGAAATCCAGACCTCGGTGTAGTCCGCCCGCAGTGCTTCCATCGCGGGAAACGTGAGCAGACAATCGCCGATCGCGCCGGGGCGGATCAGCAGCCGGCGCACACGCTAGCGGATCTCCATCGGGAGACTGACGTTTGCCGACTTGGGTGGCAGACACATCTTGTCGGTGCAAGCCTGGTAGCGAAGCTTACCGGATGCGATGGACAAGCCTGGCGGAGCATCGGAGGGTACC
>CAYTVP010000134.1:0-11081 GCA_964441675.1 uncultured Solibacteraceae bacterium
AGAACGGCTTGAAAATCTGTTCGAGATTTTCTTCGGCGACACCAGGGCCTTCGTCGCGGACCTTGATTTTGGCTCCATCCTTTGAGGTTTCGAGGCCGATCTCGACAGCGGTGCCTTCAGGAGCGTGGAGGAGAGCGTTACGAACGACGTTTTCGATGGCTCGCCGGAGAAGTTCGCGGTCGCCCCGTACAATCATTTGCTCGCCGATCCGGGAGATGATCCTTACATGGCGTAGCTCAGCCTCCCAGGCCGAATCTTCGGCGACATCGCGCAGTAGCGCATCAAGTGCCACCGATTCCATCTCGCGAGCGGCCGGATCGCCTTCCGCCCGCGTCACCTGCAGCAGTTGGCCGACGAGAAGGTTCAACCGGTCGACTTCACGGCGAATTCGTTCAATTGCCGCATCGCGGTCCGGTGACGTCTTCGCCAGCTCGATCGCGAAACCCAGCCGGGCGAGCGGGCTCCGCAATTCGTGAGAGATATCTTGTAGCAAGCGGCGCTCGGCTGTCAGTAGTGTCTCGATACGCCCTGCCATGTCGTCAAAGGCACGGGATACATCGCCGAGCTCATCCTTTCGCGCCAATCCCGTGCGCGCCCCAAGATCGCCCCGCCCGAACCGTTCGAGTGTGTCCCGCAAGTCACGCAGAGGCTTAACCAAATGGCGGGTAAATATATATGCCGCTACCGCAACCGCCAATAAAATCCACAAGTGGTAAGGAAGATTGCTCCAGAAGGATGTATTCACCCGGGGAAGCACCATCAAAGCGTATTTTTTATCGGCCGATCGTATAATCAGCGTCGTCCCTGCCTGGAGGGGACGAGGGAGCTGGCCGAGCGTGTGTGCCCGCGCCATCAACTGGCGGCGATCTTCACCCGTTACCAGATCTTTGCCGTTCTCGTCGACGAAGTAGCGCCTTCCGGGAAAGAACTCGCTAATACGGTTCTCCTGGCTGGCAGCTTCTTCCTTCCCGCCCGATTCATAGGCGCGCCGCATGGCATCGAGTTGCAGATTGAGAGTTCGCGCGAACGGATCATCCCGGCGGATGGTCCGCGAGATCATCCAGGACGTGGCGATGGACCCCGCCATGGCGGCTACGATTGTTCCCAGTAGCCACAACTGGATCTTCGTATAGAGCGATCGCATGGTTCAGGCGGCCTCCGGAACGCAAAACATATAACCCGATCCGCGTATCGTGCGGATCAACTCCCGCTGACTCTCCAGCTTCTTTCGAAGATGGCTGATATGCACGTCCAGCGAGCGCTCAAACGGATTGGCTTCACGCTGATACAGCACAGTCATCAACTGGTCTCGCGACACAATCTGGCCGGCTTGCCTGACCAGAAACTCGAGAATGTCGAACTCAAGGCCGGTTAAATCAAGCGGACGTCCTTCCGCCCACGCTTCGCGGGTGCCGCCATTTACACGGACCGGTCCGGCTTCGAAAACCTCCGGGCGGGCGGCATGCTTGGTACGCCGCAGGACCGCCCGAATGCGGGCGAGTAACTCGTCAGGAGCAAAAGGTTTGGGTAGATAATCGTCGGCGCCGGCATCCAGCCCGGCGATGCGGTCGGATTGCGCCGTTCGGGCAGTCAACATGATTACCGGCGTAGCGCTTCGCCGGCGGAGCAGCCGTAGTAACTCAAAGCCGTCCAGGCCGGGAAGCATCGCATCCAGGATGATCAGATCATGAGTTCCATCGATCGCGCGGGCCAATCCCCTTCGCCCTTCCGCCTCGACTTCCAGCTCAATCTGGTGCTGGGCGAAATACTCCACCATCAGCGCCGAAAGCTCGGAGTCATCTTCCACCAGTAAGATCAATGCTTCCCGCGCCATAACTCTATTTTCGCTGGGTCCGGCACTCACCTTAACACTTCTTTGCAGTGAGAGACAGGCTGTGCGCGTAACGAACAAGTAAGGAAGTCATCTTTACATACACATGGTGCGGATCTACTTTATAGCGCTCGTGGCGGTAGCGACCGCGGGGCAAACCCGTCCGATTGGGGTTGTGCAATCGGTTGATCTGACGGCCAAAAAAATCGTATTGAAAACGGATGCGGGCCCGGAGCTTGATGTTTTGCTGAGTGACGCCACCAAGGCTCTCGAGATCGCGCCCGGTGCCAAGGATCTTTCGGGAGCAGCGTCCATCGAATTAACCAGCCTGAATCCCGGCGATCGCGTCCTGGTACGCGGTGAGATGGCTGCGGATCAGAAGAGCATTCCAGCCACTCAGATTATTGTCATGACCAAGACTGCCCTGGCTTCGAAACAGGAAGCGGAGCGCTCGGAATGGGATCGCGGGGCGCTGGGCACCGTCACATCGGTAGATGCTGCAGCGAAGAAAATCGAGATCGAAGTGCGCTCGGGTGTTCCGGGCACTCCGTCCCGGCCAATGACGCTGCAATTTAACGAGAAAAGCGTCGTGCGCCGGTATGCGGCTGACTCGGTGAAGTTTGCCGATGCGCAGCCAGCCGGAATCGCGGACGTGAAAACCGGCGATCAAATTCGGGCTCGCGGCGTAAAGTCGGCGGATGGCTCCAGCCTCGCCGTCACCGAAGCGGTGGCGGGAACATTCCGGAATCTCGCCGCGACAATCGTGTCTTTGGACACAGCCGCGGGAAGCCTGAAGGTCACCGATCTGGATAGCAAAAAACCACTTCTCATCAAAATTACGGCGGACTCCAGAATTCGAAGAATGCCGGAACAGATGGCCCGCTTCATGGCGATGCGCGCCAATGCCGGTCAGGGGAACGCTGGTGGAGGCATGCCTGCCGGACCGCCGGGAAGCGGACCCGCGCCTGGTGGCCCGCGTCCGGGCAGTCCGGGAATGGGTGGACCAGGACCCGGCGGACCACGCGTTGGTGGCCCTGGCGCCGGTGGTCCTGGCTCCGGAGGAGGAATGATGCGGCCGCAAGGTCCCGCTCAAATGCTGGAGCGCATGCCGACAATCACGCTGAACGATCTTAAGGCCGGCGACGCGGTAATTATTGCGTCCACGGCCGGCAAGTCGGATGCCGAGCTAACCGCGATTACGATACTTTCCGGCGTCGAACCGATACTGACCGCACCGTCCAAGAACCGTCAGATGATGCTCGGCGACTGGAATCTCGACATGAACATGGGTATGGGGATGGGCACTCCGTAGCGTCCACCCGCATATCAGCATTCACAAAAAGGCGAATAACAGAATGACCAGGATCCTGCTGTCTCTACTTGCGCTCTTTGTGCCGCTTTGGGCACAGACCTTGCTGCAACTTCGCGGCCGTGTCACCGATCCATCCAAAGCGGCGATTCCCGCGGCCGATGTAACTCTTACCGGAGATAATAGTTTCTCTCGAACGGCTCAAACCGACGAGCAAGGTTTGTACATACTGACAGGAATCGCGCCCGGCAAGTATGTTTTGCGCGTGGAATCCGCTGGTTTTGCGACGATCGAGCAAAAGCTGAGTCTCGGCGGTAATCGGCCGGTAACCTTGGATGTCGCCCTGACACTGGCTACCGAGCGGCAGCAAATCACGGTCACGGACCGGTCGGAAATCGCACTCGATGCATCCGACCCAACGAAGAATGCCGGAGCGCTGGTGCTGACCACCGAGGATCTTCAGATGCTCTCCGATAACCCGGAAGATCTTGCCGGCGATCTGCAGGCTCTGGCAGGACCTTCGGCCGGCCCCAATGGGGGGCAGATCTTCATCGATGGTTTTTCCGGCGGGACTCTTCCGCCGAAGGAATCGATCCGTGAAGTGCGGATCAACTCCAACCCGTTCTCCTCCGAGTACGACCGGCCGGGATTCGGGCGCATTGAAGTTTTCACGAAACCCGGCACGGATCGCTTCCGCGGCCAGGCCTTCTTCAACTTCACTGACGATATTCTCAATGCGCGGAATCCTTACTCGACGATCCGTCCGCCTTACCAGCAGAGATTCTTCGGCGGGAATCTCAGCGGGCCGATCTCGAAGAAGGCATCGTTCTTTATCGATCTCGAACGGCGCAATCAGGATGAGACATCGGCGATCAATGCCGTCACGCTCGACCCGGCGTTCAACCCAATCACCTACTCGACGGCAATCCTCAACCCGACCATTCGCAATCGCATCAACGGACGCGCGGACTATCAACTGAACGCCAATAACACATTGGTTGCACGTTATGGATGGAATAACCGCGAATCCATCAACGAAGGTCTCACCGCGTTGTCGCTGCCCACGCGGGCATACGACACCAGCAATCAGGAACATACGCTACAAGTAACCGAGACGGCGGTGCTGGGCGCCAAAGCAATCAGCGAGACGCGATTCCAATACATCTGGCGCCGCGACGACCAAACCGGCGACAGTTCCATCCCGGCAGTCAACGTGTCCGGCGCGTTTGTCGGGGGCGGGGCAATGATGTCGCTCGACTACAACAACGAGAATCGCTGGGAGCTGGCGAACACGACATCCATCACGTCGGGCAGCCATATGGTGAAGGTGGGCGCGCGATTGCGCGGATCGCGGATCAATAACTACGCCACGGACAATTTCAACGGCACTTATACGTTCGGTTCGTTCGATGCGTATCAGATCACCGAGCAGGGTATCGCTTCGGGGCTGACGAATCAGCAAATTCGTGCTCTGGGCGGTGGACCGGATCAATTTTCCATGAGTGCCGGTGATCCACTAGCAGGTGTCTCTCAGTTGGACGCCGGGCTGTTTGTTCAGGATGATTGGCGCCTGCGGCCAAACTTCACTTTGTCGACCGGCCTGCGGTACGAAACGCAGACCAACATCTCCAGCAATCTCAATTTTGCTCCCCGGGTCGGATTCGCATGGGGCATCGGGAAGGGCGGCGTTCGTCCGCGTACGGTGGTCCGTGGCGGATGGGGAATCTTCTACGACCGTTTTGACGAAAACCTGACGCTGCAGGCAAACCGCGTCAACGGCGTCGTGCAGCGGGAATATTACGTGCCGGTTCCGGACTTTTATCCCAACGTTCCGTCGGACGCACAACTGTCTCCTTTCCTTCGCGCTCAGGCGATTCGGGAAGTGTATGCCGGCCTCAATGCGCCCTACATCATGCAAGCCAGTGCCGGCGTCGAGCGACAACTGCCGAAGAATATTACTTTAGCGGTGAACTACATCAACACCCGCGGCGTGCACCAGCTTCGCACCCGCAACATCAACGCTCCATTTCCCGGCACGATTACTGAAGAGAATCCGAATGGGGTCCGGCCGTATGGGGCGGACGCCGGAAACCGATACTTGTACGAATCATCGGGGCTGTATAAGCAAAATCAGCTGATGACAAACGTGCGGGCGCCGATCAACCGCTATTTCAGCCTGTTCGGGTTCTATGTTTACGGCAAGGCGCAATCCGATACCGATGGTGTGCAGAACTTCCCGGCGAATCAATACGATCTCTCGTCCGAATGGGGACGCGCCCAAATGGACATCCGGCACAGGGGCGTGGTTGGCGGCTCGATCAATACATGGAAAGGCATCACGCTCAATCCGTTCGTCATTGCCACGAGCGGAGGGCCGTTCAACATCACGTCGGGCCCGGATTACAACGGAGATTCTGTTTTTACGGATCGTCCGTCGCTCGCGGCGCCAGGTGCTGTGGGCGCCAATATCATTGCTACCACGTTCGGTACTTTTAACGTCACGCCTGGACTGAACGAGGCGCTGATTCCTCGCAATTACGGACAAGCTCCCGGGCAGTTTGTCGTCAATCTCCGCGCCTCGAAGACGTGGGGCTGGGGCGAGCGCGCCGGTGCTGCGTCCGGAAACGCGGACATCGGAGCAACTCGGATGGGAGGCGGACCACCGCCGGGAGGCGGCGGGGGCGCGCGTGGTGGCGGCCGCGGCGGCTTTGGCGGAGGTCCGGGCGGAGGCGGTCCCGGTGGGGGTGGTCCAGGAATGTTTGGCGGCGGTGGGAGTGGCAGAAAATATAGCCTGACCTTCTCGGTGTCCGCGCGAAACCTGCTCAATCACGTCAACCCCGGCATGCCGATCGGAACGCTAAGTTCTCCTTTGTTTGGCGAATCCAACCAGCTGGCGGGCGGATTCTTTGCGACGTCCACCGCCAATCGCCGGATCGATTTACAGTTGCGTTTCACTTTCTAGGCGCTCAGTCCATTGGATTAGTTAATGTGAGGAGGTGACTGTTCATCGATCTATCCTCGTTGTTCTCTGTCTGGCTGCCGGCACGGCCGCCGGGCAGTCGAAACTTCTTTCCGACCCGTACCAGCCTTTGACAGCTAAGGAACGGCTGCGCTGGTTCGCCGGCAGTACAGCCTCCTCCGCACTTATGGGAAATGTAATCAGTGCCACCTGGGGTAGCGGCTTTGGCTCGCCCAAAGAATACGGTGGGTGGGGCGGCTGGGGCAAACGCTACGGAATGGCCCTGTCCGGGGCTTCTGTCGGGAATGCCATGGAGGGAAGCTTAAGCGCAATTTGGGGGGAAGACCCGCACTACTTCCGCGTCGGCGGGCCGTTTCAGAAGGCTACTTTAAAACGGCGGGCGGCCCATGTAATTAAAAGTACATTCCTAGCTCGCGATCGGCACGGAAATACGATGCCGGCCTATGGGCGCTATGTCGCGATTCCGGGCAATAACTTTCTGTCAAATACCTGGCGAGTGGACAGTGAGGCTGATGTCCAGAGCGCGCTGCTTCGCACCTTATATGGGTTTCTCGGCCGCATGGGTGGCAATGCATTCCGCGAGTTTTGGCCGGATGTGACTGACAAGCTTCGCAACCACGGCGGGAAACCCTAGCTACGCCCGTCGCAGTGGCACCTGATCGAGTACTCGGAGTTTCGGTTCGCGAAAGGCCGAGCGCTATCAGATAGCATAAGTGTCCAGAGTATGAAGAGTCTCGGCCTCGTTCTCCTGGCGTCCGTCGTCTGCTTGTGGGCCCAATCCAATCAGCCGGCTAGCCAGCCGGTTTATCAGCTAGTCCCTCAACTCAACAAAGACGAGAAGAACGCCAAGGACCTTCGAGAATACATCAAGGCGAATTACACGAAGGATGAATTTCTCGTCCCGATGCGGGATGGCGTGCGCCTGTTTACTTCGATATACACACCGAAGAGTCGCACCGAGCAGTTTCCCATCGTGATCAATCGGACTCCGTACACGGTTGCGCCGTACGGTATCGACAATTATCGGCTGAATCTTGGACCTTCGGAAAAGTTCGCCCGCGAAGGCTTTATCTTCGTGTATCAGGATGTTCGGGGCAAAGGGCGGTCGGAGGGAAAGTTCGTCCATGTTCGGCCGCACAATCCCAACAAACAGTCACCGAAAGACACCGATGAATCGAGTGACACGTACGACACTGTCGATTGGCTGCTAAAGCACGTCCCAAACAACAATGGCAAAGCGGGCATCTACGGAATCTCGTATCCGGGATTCTATGCCGCCAACGGAGCTATCGACGCGCATCCCGCCATGAAGGCAAGCTCCCCGCAGGCGCCGGTTTCCGAATGGTTCATCGGCGACGATTTCCGGCACAACGGCGCGTTTTTCCTCGCGCACGCGTTCCGTTTCTTCTCAGGCTTCGGGCAGGATGTGCGCCCTACGGGTGAGGCGGGTTCGCAGAGCGTGATTCCGTTCCAGTATGGAACTCCGGACGGCTACGAGTTCTATCTGAAAACGGGCCCACTGCAGAATTTCGACGAGAAGTTCTTTCACGGAAAGATTGAGTTCTGGAAGGAACTAATTGAAAACGATACGTATAGTCCATATTGGCAGGCTCGCAATATCCGGCAGTACATGAAAAGCGTAAAGCCCGCCATCATGGCGGTGGGCGGATGGTTCGATGCCGAAAATTTGTTTGGGGCGCTTCGGATCTATAGTTCTGCCGAGAAGCAAAGCACGGCGGCGCAGAACATGCTGGTGATGGGTCCGTGGGTCCACGGCGGCTGGGCCCGCGGCGACGGCGACCATCTGGGACCGGTCCCATTCAACTCCAAGACTTCCGAGTTCTATCGCGACAATATTGAGTTTCCTTTCTTCCTGTTTCACCTGAAAGGGAAAGGAGAGGCGACGCTGCCGGAAGCGTACGTGTTCGAGACCGGCCGCAACGAATGGCACAAGCATGACGAATGGCCTCCCAAGGAAGCCAAGACGAAGGCGTTTTATCTGAGCGCCGGCGGAAGGCTAACTCCCGAGGCGCCGGCCGAGTCCACCGCCGCGTTTGACGAGTACGTCAGCGATCCCGACAAGCCTGTTCCGTTCATGAGCGACATCCAGCAAAATATGGCGGCCACTTACATGGTAGAGGATCAGCGTTTCGCTTCATCGCGAACGGACGTTCTGGTGTATCAAACCGAGCCTCTAGAAAATGATCTGCGTGTGGCGGGACCCCTAAAGGTGACGTTGCATGTTTCCACCAGCGGCACCGACTCGGATTGGGTGGTGAAGCTGATTGACGTCTATCCACCTGACTTCCCGGACGCCGACCCGCCGGCTCTGGTTCCGGGACAAACCCGGACGCCGGCCGATCGCGTCGTCAAGATGGGAGGCTATCAGCAACTCGTCCGGGGCGAGCCCTTTCGGGGCAAGTTCCGGCGCAGTTTCGAAAATCCTGAGCCGTTCACGCCCGGCAAAGTGGAGAAGATCGAGTTCGAATTGCCCGATATTTATCACGCGTTCCGTCGCGGACATCGCCTGATGGTTCACGTGCAGAGCTCGTGGTTTCCGCTAGTGGACCGCAATCCCCAGAAATTCCTTAAAATTTCTGAAGCCCGCGCGGAGGACTTTCAGAAGGCGACGCAGCGAGTGTATCGGTCGGGGCAGCACGCTTCGTCAGTATCGCTTCCCGTTCTCGAATAGCCATTGATGGCTATCGGAACCGGCTCCGCAATCTTCTAGTGACTCTCGAGAAATTGCCGATGAGACAATAAAACCAACCTGATGAGGGTGCTCCTCGCCAACGACAGTAGCTCGCTCAGTGGCGGCGCCGAAGTGATGACTTTGCGGATTGCGGAGTACTTGCGCCGTCGGGGGCACGAAGTCAGGGTCTTTTCGAGTGACGTTGATACGGGAGGCGGCCCACCTCAGGCTGACTACCTTTGCGCCAACATTCGGAGTAAGTTTTACCTCAATACCCTGCATAACTTTTCCGCGGCTTCCAGGCTGAAGGAAGCTGTGAATGACTTTCGTCCAGACCTGATCCATGTCCGGATGTTCCTGACGCAACTATCGCCGGCGATTTTACCGGTTGTTGCTCGCGTGCCATCAATGGCTCATGTGGTCTGGTACCGCGCCATTTGCCCTACAGGCCTGAAAATGCTTCCCGACGGATCGCGCTGTACAGTCCGCCGTGGCGTCGCGTGCCTCACCAATGGGTGCCTGAAGCCGGTGGATTGGGCGGCAAGGTTGGTCCAACTTCAACTGTTCGAGCGGCGGAAGGATGCGTTCCGGCTCTATCTGGCGAACAGCAGGGCCGTTGGGGTGGAGCTCGAGAAAAACGGCCTGGGGCCGGTGCGCGTCTTGTGGAACGCTGTTCCGATCCGGCCGCAGCGGGATGGACTGGATGCCGAGCCGTCCCTTCTCTACGTGGGCCGGCTTGCCGAAGGAAAAGGCCTGGACGTTCTTTTAAAGGCCGTCCGCGGCGTTCTGGATACGGGAGTTCGTGTTCGCCTGGACATTGTCGGCAGCGGTCCTGAGCGGCGGAATCTCGAGCAAATGGCGAACAGCCTCGGTCTTGGCCAGTCTGTCCGATTTCACGGTCATCTGCCGCAGAGGGAACTGGAAGAAAACTTCCGCGGTGCGTGGGCGCAAATTGTGCCATCCGTCTGGCCGGAGCCCTTCGGTATTTCGGCAGCCGAAGCCATGATGCGTGGAATCCCGGTCATCGCTGCGCGAAGCGGCGGTCTCGCAGAATTCATCCAGAACGATCGAACTGGGATACTCGTTTCCCCGGGGTCGGCGGAAGAGCTTTCTACGGCCATCCTCCGAATGGTCGGCGACAAACCGCTGGCAGACCGGCTTGGGCAATTTGCCCGCCAATTCGCAATCGACTATCTCAGCGAGAAGCCGTTTACCGACCAGTTGCTCGAAGCTTACGAAGCTGTGCTCTCGAATTCAAGGCCGGTCATGCAGCTCGTGTAAAAAATTTCAGATTTCAGGTTCCAACGCCTTCAAGGTCGGGTATGCTTCAATAATTATGGCCTTGACTCAGCTTCGCCGGCAGCGCGCGTCGGATGAAGTTTATGAATCACTCCGCCGGGCGATTCTGTCGGCTACGTTCTCGCCCGCGGAGCGGTTGCAGGTAGCTGACATTGCGAAAAAACTAGGCGTCAGTATGACGCCCGTGCGGGCCGCCATACAGCAGTTGGCGTCGGAAGGCCTGATCGAGATCCGTCCACGCAGCGGTACATACATCGTAAGGTTGTCGGCGGACGATGTACGTGAAACAAGCGAAATCCGCTGTGCATTGGAGTGCCTCGCCGGAGAGTTGGCGGCGGCACGGATTACTGATGAGGATCTGGCGCAATTTAAGAATCTTTTGAAGGCCATGGCGGCGCCGATAACCTCGCCGAAAGCTCGTAAGGCGCACGAAGCCGATAACAGTAGATTTCACCAGAAAATTATCGAATGCTCGGGGAATCGCCGTCTGATGGAGATCTACGAAGATCTCAATGCTCATCTGCACATCGCTCGTTTGCACAGACAGGACGAGGAATGGGAGAGCCGGCTTCCTCTCGAAGCAGCGGAACATGAGGAAATCGTCGGCGCCCTGGAGGCGCGGAATCCCCGGCGGACCCGTGAGGCGCTGCAGAGGCATATCCTCCGTGCAACCGATAGTATGCTTGCCGCTCTAGCGATTCCGGAAAATGAATAGCAATTTTCGTGGCGTCTATCCGATTGTCGTGACGCCGTTTCTCGACGATGGTGCGGTCGACTTCGAGTCGTTGGACCGTCTGATTGACCACCTTCTTGGGAACGGCGTTCACGGATTAGGGCTGTTTGGGAATGCCAGCGAAGGATACGCTCTCCTTGCTTCCGAGCGCGAGGCCATGCTGAAGCGGATCGTTCGCCGTGTGAATGGGCGCGTGCCGCTGGTAGTCAGCGCAGGCCACACCGGTACGGATGCGGC
>CAYTVP010000135.1:0-4378 GCA_964441675.1 uncultured Solibacteraceae bacterium
CCCAAAACTCGGCGACTAGCAAGCCGCTGGGATGCGTTTGCGTTCTGCCTGAATAGACTAGCCGCACCTGATATCCGCGTCACTTGAATAGCGAAACGGCGGTGGACTGCGAAATCTCGCGTTCTCGGATTGCAGAAACAGACGCGGATTCGGCTTCAGCAGGGCCTGTCGTCTCATTCCTTCGGCTGCATTGACTCTCGCCGCCCCCGCCACGAGTAGGTCATGGCTGCGCAATGCGGTCTCAACAGCATCCTGAGGATTCGGAGTTGCTTGACCAAAGGCAGCACTCGCAAATCAACGTTGAAAATGCGAGCCCCGCAAGCCGCTTCCGCCAACGGCAAATGCTTTCGATCCGATCGCCCAAAGCGGACTATACAGATCCGAAGATAAACCCACGATAAATTTTGCGACTAAGTTATGCCGTCCAGTATGAAGTTTCGGTGAATGCATAAACGGGGAAATCGACTTCAATCTGCAGGACGAACCGGTATGAGCGCCGGTGCAAAAATAGGCCAGTAAACGCCGCGAAAGTGGCGGTTATGGCGGAGCAAAATCAGACCAGCGCTTCAGTTCACGCAATGCGCAGGCGGTCGCGATATTCTCTCGGAGTCATTCCGACGAACCGGCGAAAAACAACCCCGAAGTAGCTTTGGTCGCAGAAGCCGACCTCCTGGCTAATCGCGGCGATGTTCAGATCCGTGGTGGCGATCAGATGCTGCGCCCTGGTAATGCGGAACCGGTTCAGATGCGATACGAAAGCCTGCCCGGTGACTGCGCGAAAGAAACGCATGAAATGCGACTTGCTCATCCGCAAGAGCGACGCGGCCTGTTCGACGGAGATGTTCTCCACGTAGTGATGGTCGACGTAGTCCCACAGCGGCTGCAGACGCTCCAGGTTGCGGTTCTTCCGGATCACTGCTCCGGTAGTGGCTACGTTGCTGGCATAGTAGTTCATCAATAGCACCAGGATCATCTTCAAATACGTCTTCATTGCCAGTGGAGCGTGCGGAGCGCCGCCCGCTGTTTCCTGGTGAATTCTTCGTATTAAATCGAGCACTTGAGCCGGAATGCCCGTCGAGGCAGCAATCCCGTGGGGAAATCCCTGTTCCTGAATTTCAAATGGAACCAGATACTCGGCGCCTTCGATGGTCGCATTTTCGCTTCGTATCAAACTTGGATGGAAGTATAAAACGACCGCTCGCACATTCGGAGTGATGTATTTTTGTATTCCGTGATAGAGATGACTTCCGATAACAAACAAATCTCCCTGATTGACTTGAACGTCGCGGTCCTGAACACGATAAACGGCCGATCCCGACTCCATGTAGAGAATTTCGAAGTAATCGTGGCGCCGTAAAGCAACGGATGACGGAGATTTCAATCGCAGAAACCGCACCTGCATCGGGAACATCGGGTCGAACAGACAGACATGAACTCCAGAGGCAGTTACACGAGGTTCGATGACTCGGGCGGCATTCTCCCACTGAATTCCTGAACCATAGACCATATCAATCCCCAGACTAATAACGACACGGCCATGGAGGAAAAACAGTACCCCGTGGCTAGCCGCACCGGGGTAATGGTATTCTCATCAAATCTGTCTGTCAAGAAGGGCCAATTCCGAAAATCTACCGCCCGGGAGGAGCGTAGTTCTTCGACGCGTCGTCCAGAACCAGGATCCAATCCACCAGCTCACCGGGATCAGGAGGTTCAAATTCGCGTTCATCCGCCTTGTCGAAACTTCCGATCCGGTTGGCTTGTCCGTTTCGCGGGTTGAACCACCAGGCGTTCATCTTCGCTCCGCTGAGCTTACCTGTGCGAACTTTGAATTTTCTTCCGACCGGTGCATAGACCATTGCATAGCTGCCGGTCTCATCACGAGTCGCGCTGAAGCGGTAGCGCCCCGCTCCGGGTACGACGCTCGGCACGCTGTCCGGCACGATCAGGGAGTCGTCCGGCACGCGGGTGAGAAACGGGCGCGATTCGATGAGCCGACGCGCGTATTGCATCTGCCCTGCGCCGGGTTGCCGGATGGCTTCATTCCACGGCATCAGCGGCCGGTTCACGGGCTTCCTCGCCGGCGTCCACATTTGCCAAACGGAATGATGTCCATAAGTATGTCCGAACGCTCCCGAGAACAAGTCCCAATAGATTGGCCTGCGGACATCGGCGGCCACAGAGTGACCCAGTTCGTCGGGCCGGAACGAAACAGGATGATCCTCATAAACAGGCTCGCCGTCGAGCACCGGCTTTATAGGAGTGCGGCCGTAGTCAAAGGCGGTTTTGTCATAGCGACCCGTATACTCGGTCGAGTGCCCGTTCTGCCGCATATTGAAGCTGAGCCATTCCTCCGAGTGGAACGGTTCGGCCGAACCCGAGCCGCCGGGCGGATGAAAGGTAACCAGGTGCACACCGCCATCACCTTTCTGGAGTCCGGCCGCCATCGCGCGCATAATCATCCGGTGTGTGTCGTTCTCTACAGGACGATCGCCTCCGAGAATCCAGATCAGAGACGCGTCCCGATAGCGCCGGCCAAGCCACTCGCCGTAGACCGCGGCATTGTCTGGCGTGAAGATGATTGCAGTGGGCCGCTGCCGGTTGTTCCATTTGTCACCCCAGGTGGGAAGAAATCCAATGTACATTCCCAGTGAGTTCGCTTTCTGGACGATGAAATCGACGTGATCCCAATAATCGTTGGCAGGGCCTTCCTTCACATCCGGCCTAGTGGGGTCATTGTCGAGCAGCGGCCGATGTCCGTAAGGATTAGGATCGTTAAGACCGTCCAACTCGGCCAGGGCCACCGCCTGAATGACGGTAAATCCCTTTTTCGCGCGATCCTCCAGGTAGAGTGTTGCCTCTTCGCGATTGAGCCGGTGGAACAGTTCCCACGCTGTGTCTCCGAGATAGAAGAACGGCTTTCCATCGGCAGAAACCAGGAAGCGTTTATTTGGGGAAATCTGAAGGCCCGGAGGCGCCGCTCTGTTCGCCGCAGCCGCCAGGAGGAGCACTATTAAAGTACGCATGCCGAAATTGCCAGGATGCAATCATAGCGTGCTCAGGAAGCTGCAGACTATCAGGAAGATGCTGCGGGCTCTGGTAAAACTATCATCTGCGTGGATCCTGACGATGCTAATGATGGCACAACCGGTCGCGGTTCAATTCGTGGAGGTACCTTCTTCAAAGAGCGGTATCGCGTGGCGTCATGAGAACGCGAAGTCCCCGGACCGGCATCTGCCGGAGACCGTGGGTCCCGGCGTCGCGGTCTTCGATTACAACGGGGATGGCTGGATGGATCTGTACTTTGTGAACAGCGGACCATCCGATTTCTTCGACCCCCCAACGCCGCTCCGCAATGCTCTCTATCGCAACAATAAAGACGGCAGTTTTACGGATGTTACGGTACACGCCGGTGTCCCGGGCGGTGCATTCGGTATGGGGGCCGCCGCGGCCGATTACGACAACGATGGCGACGTCGATCTGCTTGTAACCAACTACGGACAGGACATCTTGTATCGCAACAACGGCGATGGCACGTTTACCGACGCAACGGCCAAATCCGGGATCGCCGGGCATGGCTGGCATTCCTCAGCAGTGTGGTTCGACTATGATCGGGACGGCAAGCTCGATCTGTTCATCGCCAGCTACGTCGAGTACCGCAAAGAGCTGGTGAAGTTCTGTTGGGACCAGACTCTCAACGTTAGCGCTTACTGCGTTCCGAGGCTCTTTCCTCCGTCCAAAAGCAGGCTCTATCGCAACCGCGGAGACGGAACTTTCATCGACGTCAGCGCGGAAACAAAGATCGCGGCCTATGCCGGTAAAGCGTTCGGCGCGGTGGCGGCGGACGTGAATAACGATGGTTGGCCGGACCTGTTTGTCGCCAGCGACATGGCTCCGAATGCGCTTTTTATCAACCGTAACGGCAAGCACTTCGACGAGATCGGCCTGGATGCGGGAGTGGCGTACAGCGAAGGGGGCGAACCGCGTTCGGGGATGGGCGTCGATGCCGCTGATACCAATGGCGATGGCTGGCAGGATTTGTTCGTCGCCAACATCGACCAGCAGTATTTCGCGCATTATCGCAACCTGCGCGACCTCACGTTTAACGAAGAGCATGGGGACATACGGCGCGACACGCGTCTTCTGAGCGGATGGGGGCTCAAGTTTTTCGACTTCGACAATGACGGTGATCCCGACCTGCTGCTGGCGAATGGGCATCCGGACGACATGATCGCCAAGCGTATGCCGGGCGTCACTTATGCAGAACCCTTGCTGCTTTTCGAGAATCGCGAGGGTACGTTCGGTAACGTCAGCGCACGCAGCGGAGCCGTCTTCACAAAACAGTTTAACGCTCGCGGGCTTGCGGTCGGCGACCTGGACA
>CAYTVP010000135.1:4388-9862 GCA_964441675.1 uncultured Solibacteraceae bacterium
GGATTCAGCGGTGTGCGTCAATGGCGGCACTCCTCTGCTGCTGCGCAATGACGGCGGCAACAAGGCGAACTGGCTGGGTTTGCGACTGAAACCCACGCAGAGCAATCCGGAAGCGGAAGGCGCCATCATCCGGTGGATTGCGGGCGGGAAGATGCACCAGAGGCTGCGAACATCGGGCGGCAGCTTTCTTTCCTCGCACGATTCACGGGAGATATTAGGTCTCGCCGAAGCGCCTTCCGCGGAACTCTTGGAGGTGAAATGGCCTTCCGGCCAGGTTTCCCGTATGGAAAACATTGCTGGGAATCGATATATCGAGGTCACCGAGCCGCGCGCCGTTTCCCGGGAGTGATAGTTTTACAAGAGTTTTATGATAGGTTTGCACTATTCTCCCGCCGGGAAATACTGGTAGAGTCACCGTCGCATCGCTTGTTGCGAGCAACAGGAGGCTTCCATGCAGACACTCCGCCTCATCCTGCTTTTTCTGACGACCACCTTGGCCGTCTACAGCCAGACTATTACCGGCACAGTCTCCGGAACCGTAATCGATACCAGCGGCGGTGCGGTTGCCAACGCTTCCGTGACGTTGACGAGCGAGACGACGGGAGAGTCTCGCGCGATGAAGTCGAACGAGAGCGGCGACTTTGTCTTCAATGCCGTCGTTCCCGGCACCTACCTGCTCAGAATCGAGCAGCAGGGCTTCAAAACTATTGAACGCCCAGGCCTGGTCTTGACCGCGACGCAGAGGCTCTCGGTCGGCAACATCGAACTACCTGTTGGAGCAGTAACCGAGCGCGTCACAGTGGATGCCGCGGGCGTTATGGTGCAAACCACCAGTTCCGGCAATTCGGCAGAACTGTCCAGCAAGCAGTTGGGCCTGCTGATGACGCGCGGTCGCGACGTGATTTCGCTGCTGCGGGTGCTGCCGGGAACCACGGGCGGTACCGACGAGAACGCGCTCGGCGGAACTTACGGCACCACCACACCGAACATCGGCGGCCAACGGGTCAGCATGAACACGATGTCCGCTGACGGGCAGTCGGGCAACGATGCGGACATCGTGGGTGGATTCAACGGAATGACAAGCCTGGATGCGATCGGCGAAGTGAAAGTTCTTCTGAACAATTATCAAGCCGAATACGGGCGCAATGCGGGGGCCAGTATCAATCTGGTCACCAAATCCGGCACGCGCGATTTTCACGGCAGTGCCTATTGGTTCGTTCGCAACGAGATCCTCAACTCGAACGACTTTTTCAATAACCGTAACAGCCAGGCACGCCCGCTCTATCGGTACAATACGTTTGGCGGAACCATCGGTGGACCGATTTACATTCCCGGCAAGTTCAACACCAATCGCGACAAGCTGTTTTTCTTTTACTCACGCGAAGACTGGCGCATCCAGGAGCCAAGAAACGTGCGCCGCGTCACCATGCCGACCGCGCTGGAGCGGCAGGGCAACTTCTCGCAAACCCTCGATGTCAGCGGCCGTCTGATTCCGATTACCGACCCCACAACCGGCCAGCCATTCCCCGGCAATATCGTCCCGTCTAGCCGTATCAACCGGAACGGGCAGGCGATCCTGAATCTGTTTCCCATGCCGAATTTCCTCGACCGTACTTTGTCTGGCGGCAACTACAACTATCAGTTTCAGGAGATCACCGATCATCCAAAGAAGCTGAATACGCTGAAGGGCGACTACAATATCACGCTCAACGACCGGCTCTCGGTGCGATATACAAGCTGGTGGGCCGATCGCAGAGGTTATGAAGGGCTTGCGGCTTTCAACTCGAATTGGAATCAAGTGTACAATCACTACCTCTTCAAGACGGACCAGATTCAAACCAGCTACACCAAAATCATCCGGCCGAACATGATCAACGAAGCGCAAGTCGGCTATCGTGTGTTGGGAGAGATCGGCGCCGCGTTGACCCCAACTACGTTTGATCCCGTGACCCGGTCCAAAGTGGGCCTGGGCACGCTTGGTCAGCTCTACCCGGAGATTAATACTCTTGATATCATCCCGCAGGCGAGCTTCGGCGGCGTGCCTTCGGCGGCAAACATGGCCTATGACGGCCGGCTGCCAATCGATGCAAGAGACTGGCGCTGGAACTACAACGATACTTTTAGCTGGATCACTGGAGCGCACTCGTTGAAGTTCGGTATATCGGGCGAGTACCAGATGAACAGCGAAGGTCCACGTTCCAACTTCGGCGGCGCGTTCGCATTCGAGCGCAACGTCAATAATCCGCTCGACTCCAACTATGCATACTCGAACGCATTGCTGGGAAATTTTTCGTCCTACACGGAGAGCAGCACGCGCACTGCGGGTGTGGCGCGGCAGGCGCTATTCGAGTGGTTCGCGCAGGACTCGTGGAAAGCAACGCGCCGGCTGACGGTCGACTTCGGTATTCGCTTCACCTGGTTCACTCCCTGGAAGGTCACCGATGGCAAGGCGGCAGCTCTGGCGCTGGAGCGATATGACTCCGCGAACGCACCGCAGTTCATTCAGCCTGTGCTGAACGACGGAGTACGCGCCGGACTTAATCCGATAACGGGCGAGTTGCTTCCTGCTGTGATGATCGGTTCTTTCGCTCCCAATTCGGGCGATCCCGCGAACGGGATGGTTGTTTCGGGCAATGATTTACTACCTGAGGGCTTTGCGAATCGAGGATGGCAACTCGGACCGCGGTTCGGGTTTGCCTACGATCTGTTCGGCAACGGCAAGACTGCGATACGAGGAGGGATCGGCGTGAGTAAGCAAGGCGTGCCGAGTGCGGGATCGTATCTCTGGACCACGCGTACCAATCCGCCAGTACAGTACAATCCACAGATTTTCTACGGCAACCTCGACACGCTGCTCAGCTCGTCGGGAACCCTCTTTCCGAGCAACGTGAGCGCTCTCGAACGCGATCCGAAAACGAGCACGGTAGTGAATTACTCGCTCGCCGTACAGCAGGATATCGGCTGGAACACGTTGCTGGATGTCTCCTATGTCGGCAACCGGTCGCAGCATCTGCTACAGAATCGCGATCTGAACACTTTGCCTTACGGCACACGGTTCGCTCCCGAGAATGAGGACCCGTCGGCTCCCGGCCGGCCGCTGCCCGACAATTTCCTGCGCGCCTATCCGGGTTATGGCGGCATTACCTACATCGAGAACTCCGGGTATGGAAACTACAACGCTCTTCAGGCGTCGCTCAATCGCCGTATGAGTGCGACGTTGCAGTTCGGCGTGGCGTACACCTGGTCCAAGGCGATGGATCTGACCAGTGGTGACGGCGGTTTGGTTCCCATATTCCGGCCGTATCGTATCTGGAACTACGGTAAATCGAACTACGATCAGACGCACGTTTTCGTGTTCCACTATCTTTGGGATCTTCCGAAGGCGAGCACGCACTGGAACAACGCTTTCGCGCGGACGGTTTTCGATAACTGGCAGGTGTCCGGCATCGTCACCATGGCGAGCGGAACACCACTTGGGGTTAACTACACGACTGTGGACGGCGCCGACATCACGGGCGGAGGTGACGGAGCTCGGATCAACGTAACCGGTAAGGCGATCTTGCCCAAGAGCGAACAGACATTCGATCGATTCTTCGATACCTCGGTCTTTGCGCGGCCCGCTCGCGGCGATTTCGGCAATGCGCCGAAGGATGTCTTCCGCGGACCTGGAATCAACAACTGGGATATTTCGTTTTTCAAAAAATTCCCCCTGTGGAGCGAGTCGCGGTACGTGCAATTCCGCTGGGAGTTCTACAATGCGTTCAACCACACGCAGTTCGCCGGTGTGGATAACAACGCTCGCTTCGATCCACTGGGCGCTCAGGTGAATGCGCAGTTCGGCCGCTTTACTTCCAGCCGGACACCACGAGTGATGCAAGGAGCGCTAAACTTTACTTTCTGATGGTTTGGCAGTTCGCGTTCTTGTTATGGGCGATGTCGGCAGTCCTGATGGCTGCCGACGCGTCGCGAGAACGTTTCGAAAATGCGGTTAAGGCGCAAAAGGCGGGTGATCTCAAGGGCGCGGCCGCCTACTACCGGGAAGTCCTCGAAAAGAATCCGCGCCTGACGGTCGCTCGTCATCTGCTCGGGGTCTGTGAGCTGCAATCCGGTAACCTCAGCGAGGGAATCCGACAGCTCGAGATTGTACGGAAACAAGATCCTTCCAATCGCCAGGCGGCTTATACACTTTTATCCACTTACATTGCTGCTGGAATGCTCGACGAGGCGCAAAAGATTGTGGATTCCACCCTGCGCGCCGACACGAGCGCCGCCGGTCATTTCATGCGTGGATCTTACGCCATGGCTCGAGGTGAGTACGAAGCGTCGATCCAAGAACTGCTGCAAGCCCGCAAGCTCGACTCGCGGTTTCCCGGCCTGACATCGCAGCTCGGCGTTACGTATTGTTTCGCGAATCGGTTGGATGACGCCATTCCGGTTCTCGAAGCAGCATTACGGGAGAACCCCTCAGATGCGAATGCGGCAGCGTTTTTGGGATGGCTGTACAAAGATCGTGATCGAAGCTCGGAGGCCGCGGCACTGCTGGAGCGAACCGTTCGCGATCGTCCCGAAGATCAGGGAGCGTTATTCCTGCTGGCGCAGCTCACGCAGTCACGCGGCGATGCTCTGCAGGCTGCGAGCATGCTGGAAAAGGTAGTGGCGCAGGACCCAAGTCACCGCGCCGCCCACGTTCTGCTGGCACGCCTGTATCAAAAGTTGAATCGCCCCGACGATGCGGCTCGCGAGCGAGCTACAGTGGAGCGTCTCAATGCCGAGTTGCAGGCTTCTCAGCCAAAGGCTCAGTGAACTCCCGGAATCTGGCCAAATGCGGCCTCAGTCCGTTGTGGTTCGATTGTTTATTGCAGCATAGGATGGCCATCGTCATCAGGCCATCTGGCGGAGGCTGCTATCCAAGGTAGGCTCGCTTTATGCTAACTCGTCGCTTGTTATTGGCACGTTTCAACTCGAGCCGGATGTATCTTGATGCCTTCGCGAAAGCCGCTGCCGCAGCTCTGCCGCCCGGCGCGGCGGTACTCGACGCCGGCGCGGGGAGTTGTCAGTACCAGCGGCATTTTGAAACAATCGGCCATCGTTACGAATCTGCCGACTTCGGTCTGGTTGACAAGGAATACACAGCTCAATTGACATATCGTTGTCGGCTTGATTCAATCCCCGTGGAGGAAGGCCGCTTCGACCTCATCTTCTGTAGTCAGACCCTGGAGCATGTTCCAGATCCGTGTGCTGTGTTACGCGAACTTCACAGGGTCCTTAAGCCCGGCGGTCAGCTATGGTTATCGGCACCGCTATTTTATGAAGAACATGAAGTTCCGTACGACTTCTATCGCTACACGCGTTACGGTTTTCAGCATCTCCTCGAAACCGCGGGGTTTCTGGTTCAACGGCTGGAATGGCTTGAGGGGTATTTCGGCACGCTGTCGCATCAGCTGCTCCATCATCGACAACTGGATGTTCAGACA
>CAYTVP010000135.1:9872-10995 GCA_964441675.1 uncultured Solibacteraceae bacterium
GGCACGCTGTCGCATCAGCTTGGAACTGCGGCGGCCGTCCTGCCGGTAAACCCCGAATCATATGGAGGCGGTGGCTTAGGGCTGGCCGCGGCCGCCTCCGCGATCGCGTTGAAGCCGTTCTTTGCGGCGATGTCGCTCATGTACGACCGACTCGACTGCCTCTCCAAGTATTGCAGCGCGGGCCTTTGCAAGAACTATGCGATCGTTGCAGTAAAACCACTCTCGATCTCTCAGGACTGACCACGAGGCCTTGGCTTCCCGCTGCCGAAGTTCTGGAAACGCCGGTCCTTGCTCAGCCGGTTGCCGATTCGGCTATGGCAGAGTCGCAAACATCAAAAGAAAGCCTTCGGTGGCCGCTTAACGGAGTGGAAGAAGTTGCTGAATGTCCCAAGGGCTCTCTTATAACAGGACGCCGGCTGGGATTAGTTTGTCGTCGGGAAGTTGGTGCTAGCTATTGGCCTGCCCAATTCAGGGGTGGCGCATCGCGGATGATCGCATTCCCGAATTGCCCGTCGTCCAGAAGGTCCTGCTTCGGGAAGATCTCGATTCCCTCCGAAAGACCGGTCCCCTTCACCTGTACAGATAGCCGGCTTGCCAGGTGACGGATGTACCGCCTCGCATTCTTCGCCAGAACCGGCTTCTCAAACAGAATCCACAGGTGTCCACCGCGGCGGCTCTACTCCAGAGCCGCCTGAACTCCGTCCTGCCCGAGTTCGTACTGCAGCTTCAGCAAGTCCTCGATCGCGGCCCGGTAGTCAGCGTCGATCGCCATCCACTTCACCCGCTGCGTTTGCGGATTGATCGCGTAAAGGCCGATTGTGATTTCGCCGGCCAGATGACGCTCGATGTCCGCGCGCGTCAACGCGAGGTCGCCGCCCTCGGATCGTCGCGGCCGATAGTAGTAATGTCGGCCTGATTCCCGATGCGGCCGATCCGACTGGCGGCAGTATGCGCGACGGTTCACAAACCACCGCGCGTATTCGCTCGCCATTTCACGCGTTGGCTTCGCGAGATCCGCCATAGGAGTTTATTTACCCCGCTTTCGGGAAAGCTCCAAACCACTTTCCAGACATGGGTGAAGCCCTTCAGCCGACCGGGATTCTCTGCCAGTTCCAATAATCGG
>CAYTVP010000136.1:0-10067 GCA_964441675.1 uncultured Solibacteraceae bacterium
TCGCTTTTTCTGGCGATGGTATGTCCAGGTTCCGCGGATAATTTGACCGGCCGTACTCAGCACTTCCGCGCCGCTGGCGGGAGCTGCCATTCCTTCAAATGCCGATTCTCCGCGGTATCCCTCCGGCGCCCGGTCCGGCAATCCATCCTGGAATACGAAGTAGTCGTCCGGCCTCTGGTACTCGGTGGGCTGAGACTCCGCCGGCGATATCGCCTCCCAGGATCTGTGATTGATGACCAGGTCCATCATCACCGTCATGTTGCGCCGGCGCGCCGCATCCGAGAACCGGGCGAATGCCGGGTTTCCACCAAGACCCGCCGCGACGCGCGTACGGTCGCGCTGGTCGTATCCGGCATCATCCCCCGGGCTATCCAGGAACGGCAGAATCCACAGCACCGTAACGCCGAGCGCCGCAAGGTAATCCAGTCTCGTCGTCATGGCGTCAAAATCTCCCGCCATTTTGTCGACGTAAAAGGCATAGATCACTTCGTTGCGGAAATACTCCGGAATTGCGCGCCGCTCGCAGTCGAATCCTTCAAACGGAGTAAGTTCGTCCGAGAGGAATTCCGTCAATCGCGCAAGAAATCGGCCGGATAATTCGGGGTCGGGATAGATCAGATCGAGCAAATCGCCGGTGAAGGCCAACAATCGCTCCCGGCTGCCGGAATCCTGTAGAAACTCGCGTTTGCGCGAACTCAACCTCTTCAGGCATTGAAAAAAATGTTCCCAACGGGATTCGGGCATATATGCCAAAAGCAGTAAAACGTCGTCGCGATCCAATTGCAGACCTTGCAGGTCGAAAGTTTCAAAAGTGTTCTTCAGGGTTTCTGAATTCATAAAGAAAATGAGTTCTCGGCGAGGGCACGCTGGTTTCGTGCGCATTTTGTGGGCCATCGCGGTGGTTTGCTATACTGAACTTCGGTTGTCTCACACGTTCCGTGTGGACTCACTCCAGGGAGTTTTTTCATGCCGAAACTAAAAACGCATAAGGGCGCGGCCAAGCGCTTCAAGAAGACTGGCTCAGGCAAGTTTACGCGTCGAAAAGCGTTTGCCCGGCATATTTTGTCCTCGAAATCCCCCGCCCGCAAGCGCCGTCTGGCGCAAGGTGTGGTTGCCGATGATACCAATCAGGCCGCACTGAGGGAAATGTTGCCATACGCCTAAAGAACGGCGCTAGAAATTTTTTCGCGTGGACGGCGCCACTCGCACGTGCCCGATCCGCCGAACATAGTCCCGAAAACGGGATAAACCTGAAGGAGAACAAACGTGCCGAGAGTTAAACGTGGTACACACCGCCGCCAAAGCCGCAAGAAAACGCTGGCGCGCGCTAAGGGTTTCTTTCTTACCAAGAGCAAGCTCTACCGTGCAGCGCAGGAAGCAGTTGAGAAGGCGCAGCGTTATGCCTATGTCGGCCGCCGGCGGAAGAAGCGCGACTTTCGCGCCCTCTGGATCCAGCGGATCAACGCTGCTGCGCGCCTCAGCGGCATAAGCTATTCGAAGTTTATGGCCGGGCTCTCCAAGGCCGGAGTCGAGTTGAACAGGAAGATGCTGGCGGATATTGCCGTCCAGGATTCCAACGCATTTGCTGCGTTAGTGGAGCAGTCTAAAACCGCCCTCGCCCAAGGCGAGGCACCAAAGGTATGACATCCGCGATGGATATACTCTCCGAGCAGGAACAGGACACTCTCGATAATCTCGAAGCACGCGTTGCCAAAGCCGTCGAACTGATGGCGCAGCTTCGCGCGGAACGTGATGCGGCCCGCGAGGAAGCCTCCCGCTGGGAAGCAGAAGCAGCAGCTCTTCGCGGTTCGCTAACCAAGGCGGAACAGGAACGGGAAACGATGCAAGCGGAGCGAAAAGCCGTTCGCTCCCGCATCGAGAAGCTTCTGGGCCAGATGGATCTGTTATCCTCCGAGTCGTAGGAGGAGCTTCTCTCGCCGGAAAAAACATCAGTCCGGGTTTCTATCTACGGCCAAAGCTTTACCGTCCTCGCTGACAGCGATCCGCGCGAAGTGCAGGATCTCGCTCAAGAGGTCGATCAGCTTATGTCGTCCATTGCCTCTAAGACAGGCATTGCCGACGCAACCCGTGTCGCGCTATTGGCGGCGCTGCACATGGCCGACCAATTGAGACAGAGCCGCGCGGAGCTCGAAGCAGTGCGGGAGCGCGTTGAACAGCGGTCCAAGCGCCTGACGGATCTTCTCGATCAACTCAGCACGTAGAGCAATCTAGAAAAAGCGTTCCTGACGCCGCAGGGTTCCGAAACTGCCGACGTTTGCGATGGCAAACGCGACCCGAAACTGATTATCGAATCCATTGGCCACCGGAAAGCGGCGGAACTGAATGGAAAAACCGCAACAATCCGTGTTGTATGTTACCTGCGTGTTGGCGAACGACATGCGTCCCAGCCGGTAATCGTAGAACGATGAAAAGGCGGTGCTCCACCCGCGGCGGTTCTCACGTCCCCACCCGACCGTGCCTCGAAACTGATTGCCCGGTGAGGAGAGCGCGGGAGACGACCGGATCTGGTTGTGTCCCACCTGCATGAAAAATTCGCCATGCCGCCCGTCAGCGGATATCGCGTTGTTGGTAATCGCGCCGCGGAACGGATCGTAATCGGAACGCCAGGATACGCCGAAGCCGGGCACCGGCTCAATCCGGAAATTCGAGGCATAGGGCGAGTAATGGCGGGGCTGGTCGAGAAACGCATAACCCGAGAAATCGGCGGTGGACATTAAAACGTTTCGCCCGCCAGGAGTGAGGGCTCCGCCGAAGTCGGGGTCGAAATACCGCCGATGCCACACTTCCCAGGTTGCCCATTCCCGGACCACTCCGCCTTTCTTTGTGTAGAAGCGGTTCGTGATGGAGATTTCGAGCTCGTTTGTGTTGTTCACCAGTTCTGTTTCGTCGAACCGTATGATCGAATAAAAGTCCTTCACGCCGCCAACATAGCGGAAGTTCGCCCGTGGCTCAATTACATGCTTCATTTTCTCGCCAAGCCAGCCGGACGTATTGAACACGCGCGCGAGAGAGGGAAGAATCAGCTCGACATCGCCCTGGTAGGTACTGCGCCATTTGCCCTGCCCGGTCACGTACTCGGACGTTGAGGTGGTGTCGGGCGGAGAAAACGTGGAGCCCCAATAAGTTTGGCGAGTGGAGATGCTCGGCACAAGCTCCAGTTGCTTCCATCGAAGAACGCTCATCAGCCGCGGCGCGAAGTCAAACCGCTCCATTGCCTGACGTGTTTGAAACTGCGGCTGATTCCGCCGCATCAGCGATGCAGAAGAGCCGAACGACCACCACACCGGAATATTCCGACGCACCCGCCGGTCCTGGCTGAAGAATTCGAATTGAGGCAACTTCCGGATGGAGATGCGGCTGTCATCGGTGTTCGACTGAAACAATTCGATTCGATCGAATACAGCATTGATCCCATATCCGTTCCAGTGCTTGGTGGCATAAGCAGTCGACGTCACCTCAGAAAAAACAGCGTCGTTGAATGTTTCGGCAAACGACTGACGAAATCGAAACGAGCTCAGGTAGTTTATATGAGCAAAGGCAGTCCACCCTTTGGGCAGCTCCGCGCGGCCGCGAAAGGATAGTGATATTCCCCCTTGCTTGGTGCGGGTACCGTCGGGGTTCTCCAGTCCTTTGTCGTTCACACCATAGAAGAGCAGATCGAAGTCTGACTTCTGCGTTGGCTTTCCACGGAAATCCGCCAGGTGCGCCAGCCCACGCCGGCTGAAGTACTGCGGCCGGTACGTGAGATCGTAGCTGCGGGAAATCGCCCAATAGTAGCCGATGCCGATCATGTATCCGCGCCGGGAGCTATTCCCCATATTCGGCATCAGGAAGCCACTGCGACGCGGTTGCTTCTCGAGCGATTTGTAGAAATAGGGCGCGTAGAAGAGTGGAATACCGCGGAGCCGGAACAGTGCCCTATGCGCGATCGCGCGGCGGTTGGGGATCAGATCGAACGTCGGACCGGTTAGGGTCCACCACGGCTTCGGCATCTTACAAGACGTCACAAAGCCGTCATGCAGAATATACCGGCTCTCGATCCGCTCCGCCCATTTGCCTTGAAAGGTGAACGGGTTGTCCGAAGTCAAAACACCAGGACGCGCCTCAATGGCCGCCGGAAGGGTGCCCGATACCTCGTAAAACTTCCCCGTCTCGTCGTTGACGTTGTATTCGGCGCGGTTGCAGTAAAGTTCCTCTCCACTGTCGAAGTTCTTGTAATGTACGTTGCCGCGAGCCTCGGCATAGCCGGTCGACTCGTCGTAGTCCATCTCGTCGGCCGTCAGCAATGCCTCGGATGTCTCCAGCTCAGCTTTTCCCCGGAGATGATAGACGCTGCCAATGACTTCTTTATGAATGCTGCGAACGATAATATCGTCCGGCCCCGGCGCATCCGGCCGGACGATTCGAATGCGAACGTTCGGAGCGGCTGCGGTGGGAGCAGGCTGACCCGCCAAGTTGCCTATCACCAACAGAGTAAGGGCAGCCAGTTGAAGCAGACGATTATAAAAATACCCGTGACAAAACAAAATGAATATGTTATGAAAGGGAAGGCGTGGCCGGAGGGAGCTCCAAATACCAAGCGTCAACCGTTAACGCTATCACGCAGTCTGGTGGGTGGCAACCGGGGGGCTCGCGCGACAGACCGGCTATTTGAGCGAAGAGAATTTCCGTGAGCAGCGTTAGTCTAGCATTTTCAAGCAATTGCCGTTACTGCGGATCGCAGAACATCTCGCAGGACAATCGGTGCGGGCGATGTGGCCGCCGAATCGGCGTGGAAGCTGTGAAACCCGCGGAGCGGCGGACGCTCGAAGCAGTCACGCTATCTCCCGCGCCCGCAATCGACACCGGCGGACGCGCTCCCAGGCAGGCAGCGTTATTCCGCGAGGGCTTACGGATCGTTCCTGCCCCGCAGCCGGAACGCAATACGACCGCACCGCCCAAGCAACGCATATCTCCCCGTCACACGGCCCGGGCGGCGGCAGACCCGCAGCAATACCTGGCATTCGGTCCGGTTGTCACGCACAGCCGCCCGTCAGACAGCGAGATCCGTTTCGAGATCCACAATGGCCATGTGGCGGCCACTTCTCACCGCGCGTTCGCGGCGTTCGTCGACAGCGCAATCCTGGCCACCGCATACGGTGTGATGGTGGCGATCTTTACAATATGGGGCCGGGGAACCCTATCGGCGGATCCAACGACCATTGCGGTTGCCGGAACCATGGCGGTTTTGCTCGTTATGCTCTACCAGCTGTTCTGGGTTTTGGGCGATGGCGACACACCGGGATTGCAATTGGCCCGCCTGTATCTGGTGGACTTCGACGGCCGGCCGGCTACCCGAAAAGCCCGGCTATTCCGCGCTGCGTCGAGCTGGCTGAGCCTGGCCCCCGGGGGGTTGGGACTTCTGTGGGCACTCCTCGATGAAGAAGCGCTCACCTGGCACGACCAGATCTCAAAGACGTTCCCATCGCCAGCCCGCCCGTTATCCGAGCGGTTCTAAATCCACCTCGTTTCGTCAAACGGTTGAATCGACCGCGGTTCCCCTATCATCTAGCCGTCATGGACATCGTCAGAAAATCGGAAGCGCAATGGGACGGCACAGTCACCCAGGGCAAGGGCAAATTGAAGCTGGGCAGCGGCGTTTGGGAAGGTCCGTATAGCTTCAATTCCCGCGCCGGAAACGACCCGGGCACCAATCCGGAAGAGTTAATCGCAGCGGCGCACGCCGGCTGCTTTACCATGGCGCTGTCGGCCCAGCTGACCGAAGCGGGTTTCAGCGATATCAAGCTCCAGACCACCGCCAGTGTACACCTCGGGAAGGATCAGACCGGCTTTGTCATCCCGTCAATTGAGCTGACAACGGAAGCGCAGGTTCCCGGCATCGATCGAGCGAAGTTTGAAGAGCTGGCCTCGAATGCCAAGAAAAACTGCCCCGTTTCCCGCGCCCTGGCTGGAACGAACATCACGCTGAAGGCAACCTTAATTGCCTGATCGCCGCATCTGCCCCAGTTCAAACCGGCCGAGATGAAACGGCGGGGATCGTTTCGGGAGCTGGTCCGGATCCTGTACGGAAGCTCCCGGATAGGGAATGCGCGGCCCCATCGTCCGGAATCCCCAGACGTCGCCCGTGTCGAGATCAATGAATACCTTGCCGGGTGCGTTGCCCACGAAGCGCTCCAGCCACTGGACCGCGAATCGGACCAATTCCGGACCGTTGAATAGAAAAGACTGCGCATTGCCGACTTTTCCCTGCGCGCCGCCGCCAGCTTTCAGGAAATCCTCCGCGATCCTTTCGAAGCAGTTTCCCGGAAGCGCGTCATGCACCGGGTCTCCGGTATCAAACTCCTCAAACTCGACCCACTCCGGGCCATTCGTTCGCGGCATCCGGCGGCGGTAGCGGACGATCCTCTTCGCCGGAAACTGAGCTTTGTGCTCGGCATAGTGCAGCAACGTGATTGTATCGAGCGGCGCGCCCAACATCACGACGCGGCCCTGACGGTCCACAAACTTTTCGAACGGCGAGCCTTCGCCATAGCCGTATTGAAGCGGGTGGTCCGCCGTCAGCCATTCCGCCAGAGCACCAATCGCCGCAACCCCGGCATCCGGATGATCGCTGCGAACCGCTCCGGGCCACGTGCGGATTGTCTCGTGTAGAACGCCGTGATCGAGCGCTGCCCGGGCGGTCCGCTTATCGAACACCGGCATGTGTTCGTCGCCCTCTTCGTAGAACGGTTCAAAATCAACATAAGCGGCAACGGTGCCAGCCGGGCCGGCGGCGTCGAGCAAGGCTTCAACCACCGCGCCGGCTCCCCCGGTAACGGGTCCCACGGCACGCAGGCTGGCGTGCACCATCAGAAGGTCGCCATCGCGAACTCCGAGCCGGCGGAGATCGGAGCGCAGCGATTGCCGGGTGTTCTTCACAGCTCGAGGTACCAGATAGCATATTGTCGCCTTGGGCGTGCCCGGTCGAGTAAAATGTCGAGAACCCTTCGGTGCCTACTACTGCCTCCTCCATGAATCGCCGCGAAATGCTGGGCGTCTTGTCTGCGGCTGCCCCGCGCCGCCAACCTCGTGTGGCGGCAATCGTCACCGAATACCGCTGGTTCTCGCATGCCGACGTAATCTGCGGCCGGCTTCTCGGCGGTTGCTCGCCAAATAACGTCTGGCGCGCGCCGCGCACCAAGCTGGTCTCGCTATACACCGCGCAAGTGCCGTCAAACGACATGAGCCGGGATCTCGCAGCGCGCCATGGCTTCCGGATTTACTCTTCCATCGCCGACGCCCTGACACTCGGCACGGACAAACTCGCGGTGGATGGCGTAGTGTTCATCGGCGAGCACGGCACCTACCCGACCAACGATGTCGGACAGAAGCTCTATCCGCGCTTCGAGCTGTTTTCACAGATTCTCGATGTTTACGAAGCAAATCGCCGGGGCGTTCCGACGTTTTTCGACAAGCATCTCTCTTATGACTGGAAGAAAGCCCTGACGATGTATCAGCGCGCTCGCAAGCTGGGGTTTCCCTTTCTGGCAGGCTCCTCCATCCCGGTTACGGTCCGCCAACCCAACGTCGACATTGCCCTCGATACTCCCGTGGGCGAGGCCGCTGCTGTCGGCTACGCCGATCTCGATGCCTACGGCTTTCACACTCTCGAGGCGCTGCAGAGCCTGGTGGAGCGCCGGAAGGGCGGAGAAACCGGTGTAGCCCGGGTCGAGCTGATTGAAGGCGAGGGTGCCCTGCAGGCTGCCGATACGCCACTGGTTCAGAGAGCCCTTGAAGTGCAAGGAGCCAGCCTCGATGGCCTGAATGCCGTCTTCCGGATCGACTATCGTGACGGCCTTCGCGCGGTGGTTCCTATGCTGAAAGCCGGAACCTGGTCAGTAGCGCTCGAAACCTCCGGTGGAATCGTGGCAACGCAGTTCGGCGATAAGTTGGAGCGGCCGCTCCCGCATTTCGACGGCCTGGTTTCGCAAATCGAGGAAATGATCGTCACCGGAAAGGCTCCTTACCCGGTGGAGCGCACATTGCTGACCACCGGCATTCTGAGCTTTCTGTTTGAATCGCGGCGTCAAAAACGCGCGATCGAAACCCCGGAGTTGAACGTCACCTACCGGCCCCCGGCAAAGGTTTTCCGGCAGACGGCTAGCGCATGCCCCAAAGACCGGGGCGTACGCGCTTGAAGGAATAACGCGCCGGATTGACACTGGTCGAACCCGGTGTATCCACCAGGACAATCTGCGCGGCCACGGGCTCATACGCGGCTCGCGGCGCAACCGTACCCTTCGCCACCAGGATTCGTTGTCTTTCCGGGTAGATTCCGCAGCTCACAAGCTGGTGTATTGAAAACGGTACGGAACGCTTGCTGGTCAGGACCAGCAGATTGGCCAAATCCGGAGTGGATCCCGCAGCTTCGATCACCGCAGTGTTGCCGTTGTCCCAATACCTCCTGCCACCGTGGCGAATCGCGGTTTCGATAAAGCTGCCGGAGTGGAGCGACCGCACTTTTCCCTCGATTTCAACTGGCTTACCGTGCTGGTTATCGCTTTTGCCGCCCACGGGCATCCGAAAGGCGCCGTCTATGCCCGCTCGCTTGGCGGCCTCCACGGCGGCCGGGTCGTAGATCACCATCACCCATCCCTGGGCCTTCTGCTTCACCAGTTCCTCAAGGATGGCCGTACCATCCGCAGCGGAGCCGCCGCCTACGTTGTCGCCGATGTCGAAAAGGGCCACCGGGAATTTCGGCGCGGCCATGGCATCTTTCACAGCCTTGGCGGCATCCGGCAGGTTTAACCGGATTTGATCGCGAGTGGCCCACATCATGTCCGAGAGACGTTTCGCTTCGCGTTCCGCCAGGGCCGGATCGTTGTCCGTCACCACCACGATCGCCGGACCGATCCAGGGACAATCGTTGTACTGGTAACCGCCGGTGACACTAGCGGCCAACACTTTGGGATTCGACTGCTCAAGGGCGATCGAAGCTTGGGTCAAGGATTTGAACGGCTCGTCAAACGTGTTCTGGAAGACGATGTTGTAGAGCATGGGCGGCTTCACCACCACTTGCGTTGGTTTGACTTCGCCGGTAAGCCACCGGCGCAGGATACTTGCCGCCTGCAGTCCGCGATCGCGCGTATCGAGGTGCGGATTCTGCTTATACACCACCAGGACGTCACACAGCTTGCCGGTTTCCGGCGAGATGTTGGCGTGATAGTCATGAGTCACGACCAGCGGCATCTTCGGTCCGATCGCCTGGCGGACTCTCCGCACAATCTCCTCGTCGCCCTGAGGAAAATCCTCGGCGTAGAGAGCTCCGTGCAATGCAAGATAGACCGCGTCGGCATTCGGCACAGCACGAATCTTCTCGATCAGCCGCCGTGTCAGCTCATCGAAAGTCTTTCTCTCCACGGCTCCCTTCGGCGTCGCGGTGGCATAAATCGCCGGCCGCATGTCAAACCCGGCTTCCGAGCCTCCGGCGAGAAATCCCGCCACCTCGGTACTGCCCTTGGCCCAGCGGTCCATAATGCCCTCGCCAGGATCGATGAACGTAAAATCCTTCAGCGTGGTTGCGTCGGCATTGAACGAGTTGGATTCGTGCATCAAGCTGCCGACGACCACGACGAACTTCTTCTGTGCCGCCGCGGACAGCGCAGCAAGACTTCCGATAGCAGTACGGCGCGTCATCGTTTTATTGTGCCCCAACGAAGTGGCGGGCTCGGAGCGTCACGCGCTGATCCCGCCGTCGATCAGAATAGTCTGGCCGGTTATCGACTCGGCCGCATCGCTCAGGAGGAATCGCACGGCGGCTGCCACATCGGCGGGAGTCGCAAGCCGCCCCAACGGTGTTCGATTGACAATCTTCGCCAGTTGATCGGCCGTCAATGTGGACGACATATCGGTTTCCACGTATCCCGGCGCAACACTGTTTACGGTAATCTGACAGCTTCCAAGCTCGCGAGCCAAGGCGCGCGTCAACCCATCCAGGCCCGCTTTGGACGCGCTGTAGGCTGCCAATCCGTTGTAGCCGCGCGTTCCGATGATGGAACTGATGTTCA
>CAYTVP010000136.1:10077-10936 GCA_964441675.1 uncultured Solibacteraceae bacterium
TCAGATGACGCGGGCATTTTGCCGCCGGGCGATACGCCCTGCCCCAGCGCGTATCGCCCGGCGGCAAAATGCCCGCGTCATCTGAATGGCACCCACCAGGTTCGTTTGGATGATACTTTCGGCCTCGCCGTCCGGAAACGACGCAAGCAGACCCGCCTGGGCGATGCCTGCGTTATTTACGAGGCCCCAGACACCGGCCTCTCCCGCCCAATCCATCACGGAATCGAAGAATCGCTTCACTTCCTCGGCTTGGCCCACAACACAGGGCGCCCAGTAGAAGCAATCTTTGACCGAGGCGTCCGCCTCCAGCCGCTCGATGAATTCGGACTTCGTCCGGCTGCAAGTGGAAATCCGGTAGCCTTCGGCCAACAGATCCTGCACCATGGCCGCGCCAAGACCGCGGCTTCCTCCCGTCACAACGACGTGTCTCACTCTCTGCAATCTTGACACTACACCGTGCCTGCCGCTTCAGAATGAATGTTCCCTGTGGTCAACAAAAACCCCTTGCACTTCGACAAAGAATACTTTATATTCCTGTCGAAGCACAAAGGGAAGGTTCTTGGAACAGACACCGATCGATCTGCCGCAAGGCACATTGGATCTTTTGATCCTGAAAACGCTGGCTCTCGAGCCATTACATGGCTGGGGGGTTTCGGAACGCCTTCAGCAGCTCTCGACTGCCGCTCTGCAAGTCCGGCAAGGATCGCTTTACCCGGCACTGCATCGCCTGGAGCGGCGCGGCTGGATCAAAGCCAAGTGGGGAGCGAGCGAAAACAACCGGCGCGCCAAGTACTACGAGTTGACCCGCGCCGGCCGTAAACAACTCGAGATTCATACCCATCAATGGCACAGGTTGACA
>CAYTVP010000137.1:0-10901 GCA_964441675.1 uncultured Solibacteraceae bacterium
CGAATGTAGCGCTCCAGGAAGACAGCGTCGTTTCCGAATGTGGCACCTGCCTCGCGGCGGGCTTCCTCCAGGCGTCCCAGGAACTCGCTTTCCTTCTCGACAACTCGCATTCCACGGCCGCCGCCGCCGAAGGCAGCCTTTATGATCAGCGGGAATCCGATCTTCCTTGCGATGGCCGTGGCATCACCAGTCTTGCGCACCGGATCGGGCGTGCCCGGCACGGTGGGGACACCGGCCGCCGAGGCCAGCGAACGGGCCGCGGTCTTGTCGCCCAGCTTTGCGAGTAAATCCCCGCTTGGACCGATAAATGTGATTCCCGCCCGATCGCAGGCCCTGGCGAGATCGGGATTCTCAGAAAGAAAGCCATAGCCGGGGTGGATCGCATCGACGCCTTTGCTCGCCGCAAGCGCTATGATGCCCTCTACATCGAGATAAGCCTGAACCGGGCCCAGATTTTCACCCACCTGATAGGCTTCGTCCGCTTTGAACCGGTGAAGGCTCAGGCGGTCCTCTTTGGAGTAAATCGCGACTGTTTTTAAACCCAACTCGTTGGCTGCACGGAAGATACGGATCGCGATCTCTCCGCGGTTCAAGGCCATCAATTTTTTCATCGGAACCTTCAGTGTAAATTTTCCGGGAACCCCAGCGTGCGAAACACGTATTATCCGGACGGAGGACTGCGTTTATGTTTCGACGTTTCTGGCTTCTTGGTGCCATCCTGGCGCCGGCGCTCATCGCCGATAACGGAAGCCGCTATCGCGAGGATTTCCGCTTTGAGCACAAGCTAGCGCCCGGGGGGCGCTTCTCGCTCGAAGGTTTCAACGGGGCAGTGGAGGTCACTGGCTGGGATCGTGATCACGCGGAAATCACCGGCACCAAGTATGCCTCCCGGGAAGACCTCCTAAAGGAAATCCAGATCGATATCGTGAACACTCCGGATTCCGTATCCGTCCGGGTTCCGAAGATCAATCGCGACAAGGGTTGGTGGAATAACGGTAATGCCGGCGTGAAATTTACGGTGCGTGTGCCGAGAAAGATCCAATTGGAGCGCATCAACAGCTCGAATGGCAGTATCACCGTGCACTCCATCGAGGGAAATGCCCGGCTCCACACTTCCAACGGTTCAGTGAAGGTTACCGCCCTGAACGGGTCTCTGGACGCCAGCACCTCCAACGGACGGCTGGAGTTGCAGGACATCAATGGCGGCATGATTCTAAAGACATCCAATGGAGGAATTTCCGCAACCAACGTAAAGGGCTCGTTCGAGGCATCGACCTCGAACGGCGCGATTCGCGCGCGGCTCAGCCAGGTGCCCGCGGCCACTCCAGTCCGCGCCTCGTCTTCCAACGGGGCGATTGAATTGACATTGGACGGATACAGTAATAACGACGTTCGCGTCACGACATCGAATAGCAGCATCACGCTGAACCTTCCATCGAGCGTCAATGCGAATGTGCGAGCCGCGACGTCGAATGCCAATGTGTCCACGGATTTTGAGATCGCAATGCGCGGGTCCATTTCGAAGCACCGTATCGAGGGACGCATCGGCGAGGGCGGCACGGGCCTGATTGACCTTTCCAGCAGCAACGGCGGCATTCGAATCCAGAGGATGTGATCGCGTTCGCGGACGGACGCTATACTCGGGCTATATGCGTAGCTTTGCTGTGCTCCTGCTGGCAGCCGGATCCCTTCTGGCGGCTGACTGGAAGATCGCGTATGAAGTCCCGAAAACGGCCAAGCCCGCGGAAAGCGTACCCCTGATCATCACGGTGACCGATGCCAAGAACGCGCCGGTCGAAGGTGCGGACGTGAAGACTGTACTGTCAATGGTGGATATGGACCACGGAGAGTTCGAGTATACGGCGAAAGCCGTCAAGCCGGGCGTCTACCAGGCAGAAGCGAAGTTCATCATGGCCGGCGCCTGGCAGATTGAGGTTCGGGTGAACAAGGATGGCGAAACGGCTTCCAAGAAGTTTCGTCACGAGTTGGCAGAATAGCTCCGCCTCGCCATCGTCCACACCGCTGCCCGTCAAAAGATCAGTTTCAGAGCGAACTGGATCTGGCGTGGCGCGTTCAGAACGCTGCTCACTGTCCCGAAAGCCGGGTTCCCGAACGATCCGTTCGGACGGGCGAACCATGGGTGATTAAAGATATTGAAAAACTCGGACCGGAACTGCAGATTCACTCGCTCGGTGATCGACGTGTTCTTGAAGATCGAGAAATCGAGATTCGTCAATGCGTGACTACGCGTGTTCGGCAGAACTCGCGGCGCGGTTCCAAATCCGAATGGCGGGGCCGGAGCGAACGCCGCGGTATTGAACCATCCGTACAGAGGATCTTCTGCCGTTGGTTGATTGGGATCGCCGATAAGATTGGGCCGTCCGACACTGATAGGATAGCCACTCTGAAAGGTTGTAATACCGTTGATTTGCCATCCGGAAATGAGCTTTCCCGTGAAACCGCTGGCATCGCCCAGAAAGGATTTTCCCGCTCCAAAAGGGAGCTCATAGTTAAAGCTGGCAACCAAACGGTGTGTGGCGTCAAAGTTAGCGAGGGATTTATCCAGGCGGCGATTGTATTGATCGTAATACCCGCCCACCTGGCCGCCGGGCTCCAGCCAGCCGGTGAAGCTCTCGGTGTCAGTGATTGACTTACTCAGCGTATAGGCGATCGAGATTAAGCCGGAGCTTGCAAATCGCTGAGTCACTTTGGCCTGCAGTGAGTGATAAGTAGAGTTGCCAACCGGTTCCAATGGTGTGGTTACATTGGTGAACTGTGGATATGGCAACAAGGTTTGCCGGCGAGTGATGGTCGCGCCGCTCATCGGGCCGGTGGAGACAAATCCAAAAAATGGATTAGCAACGGAATCGTTCAGCGCCGTTCCCAATGCCAGAAACTCATTTGGCAGTTGATTGAGTCCGATCCCATGTGGAAGCCGGCTACCCTTGCTACCTGCATATGCCGCATCGACAACTAAGCCGCCACCAATCTCCCGTTGGATGTCAAAATTCCATTGCTGCATATAGCCTGGCTTAATTCCTTCCATATAGTTTCCGATCCCCTGACCAATGAGGGTGTCGGCACCTGCGGTACTTCCGGGAGGCTCGAGAAAGCCGTGAGGGAAGGGATTACTAAGCCGGTCAGTGGGAGTAACTCCGCCATCGATCGAGCTCAGGAAAGGTGTCGAAACTGAGTAGGCTGGGTTATTGCCGTTTCCGTTCGTGATCGCGAGATTGTTCGCCAGCCAGAATATTCCGTACCCGCCGCGAATGACCGTCTTCGGCGTCAACGTATAGGCGAATCCAAAACGCGGCGAAAACTGAGAACTGAATGTGCTGCTCGGAGACCGGTCGCCGTCTGACATGAAGTTCAGACCGCCTCTGAGCGGGAGCCCGGTATACGCAGCCGCGTCGGTCGGGACCACCTGTGGATCGAAACGCGACAAGCGATTGAAGCGCTCGGTGAGAAATGGTTCTATCGAATAGCGAATCCCCAGGTTGAGACTCAGCTTGCTGCTGACTCGCCAGTCGTCCTGCAGATACCAGGAAATGTACTTATTCTGAAGAGCCAGTCGTTCCACCTTCTGCAGAGACCCGCCCGCTGCGTATCCCATCAGAAAGGACGAATAACCGTGCCCTGTCGTAGCAGAAGCAGTCAACGGATCCTCCCGTGTAAATCCCGCATCGAAGGAGTAGTCTCCGCTCGAGCTATTGCTTTGCGTCCGATTGTTCTGCATCACACGGTATTGCATGCCAAATTTGAGAATGTGCGCGCCCCTGACAGCAGTCAGTGACCCGCCGACGGAGTAGTTATTCTGGATTCCGAAGATCGTACTGCCTGTCGATGCATTGAAATCCGCCATTCCGGCCACATGGATGTTGGGAATGTGCCGCCAGGTAACGTTATCGTTATAACTTTGCGGAAACCCAAACTGTGTCAGGTCGATGCCATAACTCATCGGAATCCGCTCATCCAGAAAGCGGAGAAAACTTCCGCGGACATCGAGGATCGTTGTTGGACTGAAAACGTAGCTGTCATTCAGTGAAATAAACTGCGTCTTCTGTACGTTTGCCGCACCGTCATCCGCCGGGGTTGTCTTGTTATTGAGCGGGTCCCAGCCGCCAAGCGTTGGCTTCATATAGGAGTAAGAGCCGGCGAGTCGATGCTTATCGTTAAACCGATGATCGATCTTGACTATGAAGTTATCCTGGTTTGTCCTTTGTCCGGATGAGGTTCCATAATTGTTGACGTTTGTGAATTGCGCTCCGGGCGCATTTGGCAAGGGAAACAGATACTCACTCAGATTTCCCGCTACGGGATCCAGACGGTCTGACGGAACAACATTGCCGGCGAACGGATCCCGAATATAGGATCGTCCATCAGGCGACCGTCGAGTGCTCAATGGGTCGTAGATTGTGCGAACAGCACCAGAGCTAAGCCGGGTCTCAGAAAAATCGCCGGAGCGTTCGCGAGCCGTTGGTACTGTTGTCGTATAAACTCGTCCAAAGTTCTGCCGGAAGCCTTCGTACAGACCAAAGAAGAAAGTCTTGTCCCTCTTGATAGGGCCGCCCACAGATCCACCGAACTGGTTGTAGCGCAGGAGCGGTTTCGGACTGCCGGCACGATTCGAGAAGAAGTTGCTGGCATCGAGCTTGTCATTCCGCAGGAACTCATATAGCGTTCCGTGAAGGCCGTTTGTTCCGGATTTCAGGCTGAGATTGACCACACCGCCGGCCGTCCGATCGAACTCCGCTGAGAAGTTGTTCGTCTGAACCTTGAATTCTTCCGTAGCGTCCACCGGCGGCATCACAACAGCACCGTTAAGGGCCGCGGTTGTGGCGGGAGTGCCGTCAATCAGCACTTCATTGGCGTTAGCAAGGCCTCCGTTCGCGGAAAAGTTTCCCCACCCGGTGTAATTTACAGTGGCCGGATTCGCGCCAAAAGTGCCTTGCGGACGGACACCCGCCGCAAGCGCAGCGAGAGCAATGGTGTTCCGCCCATTCAACGGCAGATCTACCACCTGGCGGTTCTCTACGATTTGCCCAAGATCCGAAGTAGCGGTCTGCAGGGCTACCTGAGATGCTTCGACTTGGATGGATTCGGTGACCGCGCCCACTTCAATCCTCAAGTCGACCCGCAATGATTCGTTGACATGTAGTTCGATGCCGGATCTTGAAAGCGACCGGAATCCTTCTTTGGTGGTCGAGATTTCGTACTTTCCCGGTTCGAGTAAAGGAACCGTGTACAGGCCACCCTCGTCCGTGTCCACTGTGCGCCTTTCACCGGTTCCGGCATTCGTAACGGTAACGCGTACACCCGAAACGACGGCACCGCTCGAGTCATTCACAACACCGCTCAATCTCGCTTTTTCCGACTGAGCGGATAAATCTAGAGAGAGCGCAAGTACGATCAGGCACGACACGCCGGTGCGACGGTATCGACTGAGACTTCCCATTCTTTTTCACCTCAATTCCGAGGAGGTCTGCTCCAGGAAATCCTATTTTGTTTCGTTTCGAAATATAATCGGCTGAATTACAATTGTCAACGCCATTTTAGGGAACTATGTAAATATCTCGGATGGAAGACATGGAGCATGTAGATCATTACGTTTTTTTGTTGCGGTTAGAAACTATAGTTTTCTAGGACGTCCATCGTGAGCAAAGCGCACGGTAAACAGCTTCGGAAACAGGTCGCCCGGACGGCGATCCCCCAGACGGTACGGCTGGTCAACAGGCACCTATTGTTGGAGTTGATTCGGCTTCACCAGCCAGTGTCGCGCGCACAGTTGTCAAGCGCCACCGGCATGGTCCGGAGCAATGTTTCGAGCATTGTCGACGAGCTGATTGCGGACCGATTGGTCACAGAACGGACCGCTGTACCGCGTGGCCGCGGACGAGTTCCCTTGCTTCTCGAGTTGAATGATCTTGGTTATCCGCTCTTCGCCGTGAACGTCCGCTCGGCTCGGACCACCGTAGCGCTAGCCGGCCTCTCGGGTGACGTGCGAGATCACGGCTCAATACGATCTCACCAGAACCCAAGTACCTTTGTCGTCCTTTTGAAGAAGGCGATGCACGACCTTGCAGCGCGGAATGGCATCCGGCTCAAACAGGTTCGCAATATCGGCATCAGCGTTCCCGGCCTTGCCGATTCCAGGAGCGGTGAAGTCCTGGCACTGCCTTTCTTCCCGAAATACACAAAATTTCCGCTGGCAGCCGAGATCGAACGAGCGACCGGAATCTCCGCCAACATCGAAAATGACTGTAATCTCGCGGCAATGGCTTTGCTATGGCATGGTGATTCCCCCGGCGGGTATCTCTCGAACTTCGTCCTGGTCGATGCCGGCGACGTGGGCGTAGGAGCGGGGATTGTTGTGGACCGCGAGGTATATCGCGGACACGACCGAACGTTCGCCGCAGAATTCGGGCACATGATCGTCGATCCGTCCGGCCCCCCGTGCCGCTGCGGACGCAATGGCTGCCTGGAGATGTTCGCCACCGATCAGGCCACGTGGCAGAGAGCGACCGGTGCCGAAGTATTCGACAGCGAGGGATTCGAGCAATTGGTGGAAGCCGCTGAATCCGGCGACGCTACGGCGATTCAATCATTCCATCAAACGGAGAGGTATCTCGCCATTGCAATCGGAAACATCGCCTGCGCCCTGAACCCAAAGTTGGTTGTACTTTCAGGCCAGATCACACGAGTGCCCGGGGCCGCGAGGCGTATCCAGGCAGCTATATCCGGAACCGTATTCCGGCCTGAAGTTCATTCCAGCCCGCTAAAGTCCGATGACTTATTTCTTCGCGGGGCAATAAGCCTGGCCGCAGAGAAACTGTTTAAACGGCCCTCCCTGGTGTCTTACGGATAGTTATTACGAAACGCTCTGCCTGGCGCAGAAGCGATCCATGGCCTCAATCAGCGTCTCCGCAATCTGAATCGGATCACTTGTCTCAATCTGCGACCGGTGCATCACAAAGACGGGTTTGCCATCCTCAAACAACGCAACCGAGGGCGACGACGGCGGCACACCCGGAAGATACTTTTCGCGGAGATGGGCTACGGCCTCCTCGTCTCCACCAGCGAAAACCGTGGCAGCCGCGTTCGGCGGATTCTTAGTGTTCTTTAGCGCAACGGCAACTCCAGGACGAGCCTTACCGGCTGCGCATCCACAAACAGAATTCACCACCATCAATACTGTTCCGCTGCCCGGTTGTAGGAACTCATCCACCTTCTCCGGAGTGCGTGCTTCTTGAATGCCGTGCCGAGTGAGATCCTCCCGCATCGGCGTGATCAATATCTCTGAATAGGCCATCACCACTATTGTCGCGTGAACCTCACCACATTTGGAACACGCCGTTGTGTTCGGCCACGGTTACTTCCGTCGCGAATAACTCGCTCAATACCCTGCTACGCAGGATCTCCGCTTTTGGTCCGTCGTGAAGGATCTTACCGCCGCGCAGGCAGATGACGCGGCCGACCTCCGGAATTATGTCCGGCAGGTTGTGCGTTACAAGCACAATGGTGATGCCGGACTGTGCGAGCCCGCGCATCGCGCTGTGAAGATCGCGGAAGGAATGAATATCGAGAGAGTTGGCCGGCTCATCCAGAATCAGCGCTGCCGGAGCATGCACCAGCGCGCGGGCAATCACTGCCCGGCGGACCTCGCCTGACGAGAGCTCTGTCATGGGGCGATCGGCCAGATGCTGAATACCCAGAAATGCGATCGACTCATCTGCTCGTTCCTCCATCTCGGGCGTCACCTCATGCCATGGCCAGATTCCAATGGCCGAAAAGAATCCCGAAAGAACAATTTCGCGCACGGGATAGTTTTGCGTACATGTCGCAATCAAATCGTTGGTGACGATGCCCAGCAGCGTCCGCAACTCCTCCACGTGCCATGTGTCCCGGCCCAAAATCCGCAGGGCGCAAGCCGGAGGCGGATATCGAGGATAAAGCTCGCGGGTAATTGTTTTGATTAAAGTCGACTTGCCGCAGCCGTTCGGGCCGAGTATCGCCGTATGCTCGCCTTCATCGATGCGAAGCGTTATCCGATCCAGGACCGGACGCAAGCCACGCCAGATGGTGACGTTCTCGAATTCTAAAAGTGGATCTGCCAATGACTATGATGCCTGACTCGGGAGTCTTTCGCGTCAAAACTGAAGCCCAACGCCCGTCGTGCTCATCCATATCAGGATATGGACTATCGGCTGTTAGGCAATTCCGGTTTGAAGGTACCAGCCCTGTGTTTCGGCACAGGCACCTTTGGCGGTGGAAATGCATTTTTCAAAGCATGGGGTTCTTCAGGTGTTACCGAGGCGAAAAAAATCGTGGCCATGTGTCTCGATGCCGGCGTGAATTTCTTCGACACCGCCGACATTTATTCAGATGGCCTGTCCGAGAAGATCCTGGGCGCGGCTGTCAAAGGAAAGCGCAATCAAGTATTGATTTCGACCAAGGCCACTTTCCGACTGGGCAAAGGGCCGAACGACGCCGGATCGTCCCGCTATCACCTCCTCTCTGCATGTGAAGCCAGCCTGAAGAGGTTGGGTACCGATTACATCGACATCTATCACATGCATGGCTTCGACGCCCAGGCGCCAGTGGAGGAAGTGCTTTATACACTGGACACGCTGGTGAGAAGCGGCAAGGTCCGCTATATTGCCTGCTCGAACTTCTCCGGCTGGCAGTTGATGAAGTCTCTTGCCGTTTCCGAGCGGTACGGCTGGACAAAATATGCGGCACACCAGGTTTATTATTCGCTGGTCGGCCGCGATTACGAAACAGAACTGATGCCGCTAGGGGTCGATCAGAAGGTCGGCGCATTGGTTTGGAGTCCGCTGGGATGGGGCCGCCTGACCGGGAAGATACGCCGTGGGCAGCCGTTGCCAAAGAAGAGCCGCCTGCATGTAACTGCCGGGAACGGGCCGCCAATCCCCGAAGAGTATCTCTACCAGGTGGTGGATGCGCTCGATGAAGTCGCTGCGGAGACCGGCAAAACGGTTCCGCAAGTGGCGCTGAACTGGCTACTCCGAAGGCCAACTGTTTCGAGTGTCATTATCGGCGCGCGCGATGAGAAACAGCTCAAGCAGAATCTCGGTGCGGAAGGCTGGGCGTTGACCGCGGAGCAGATTGCCAAGCTTGATGCTGCAAGCGAGCAGACTCCGCCATATCCCTACTGGCATCAGCGCCAGTTTGAGAGAGGCAAACCTGCTCCTGCTACCGCTGATTGACGCGGCAAAAAGAAAGGCTCCCGGACGCGAATCCGGGAGCCAATGTTGGAGGTAGTAGCTTAGAAAGCGTACAGGATGGTGCCTGTGCGCTCTGCCGGAGCTTCCCCGGCGGCCACAAGTTCTTCCTCGCCCGCCGCAGGGCGAACCATGAGACCTGCATCGCCGAGATAAACCTCGAGATCTGCCGGCCGCGGCAGCGACCCTTGGATCAGCGCCTCGGACAGCGGATCCTCGACGTACTTCTGCAGGGCCCGCCGCAACGGTCGCGCGCCGTAGCTGCGATCGGTCAGCGTCTTCTCCAGAATGTATTTCGCGGCATCCTCGGCCAAGCGGATCTTGATCTCCTTCGGCGCCAGATTGATATTCATTTGCTCAACCATCAGGTGGACGATCTTCAGCAGATCCTCGTCAGCCAGCGAAGTAAACAGAATTACTTCATCCAGACGATTGAGGAATTCCGGATTGAATGCCCGCTTCACTTCGCCGAGGACATTCTCTTCCACTTTTTGCGGAAGTCCGGCATTCTCCTGCGCGGCAAACCCGATGTGACCTTTCTTGTCCAGGAACCGGGCTCCCAGGTTCGAGGTCATGATAATGATCGTATTTTTGAAGTCGACCGTATTCCCCAACCCGTCGGTGAGCTGGCCGTCCTCAAACACCTGCAACAGAATGTTGTAGATGTCCGGATGCGCCTTCTCGATTTCGTCGAGCAGGATGATCGAATACGGATTCCGCTTCACGCGCTCGGTCAACTGACCGCCCTCCTCGTAGCCGACATAGCCGGGAGGCGAGCCGATCAGCTTGGAAACCGAATGCTTCTCCATGAACTCCGACATATCGAAGCGGATGAGCGACTTCTCGCTGCCGAACAGGAACTCGGCCAGCGCGCGGGCAACTTCCGTTTTCCCGACGCCTGTCGGACCCAGGAACAGGAACGACCCCGCCGGCCGTTTCGGCGACTTCAAGCCGGCACGGGAACGCCGGATCGCACGAGCCAGCGCGCCGATCGCCTTTTCCTGACTGATAACGCGCTTGTGAAGTTCTTCCTCGATCCGGAGGAGCTTCGAAACCTCTTCCTCCTTGATCGAAGTCATGGGCACGCCGGTCCACCGCGCAACAACATCTTCGATGTCGTCCTTGGTGACAACGCCGGTAGACGTATCGTCGAGGTTGTACTTCTCGCGCAGCACACGCAGCGTTTCACGCTCTTTGCGTTCCTCGTCGGAATAAAAGCGCGCCTTCTCGAATTCGTGATTGGCGATCGCATTCTCCATGCGGTGCACGATGAACTTGATCCGCTTTTGAATTTCGGCCACTTCCGCCGGAAGGGTTGTCTGGTTCAGCTTGACCCTCGCGCCGGCTTCGTCGATCAGATCGATTGCCTTATCGGGCAAATACCGGTCGGGAATGAAACGCGAGGATGCGTAAACCGACGATTCGATCGCTTCATCCGTGTAGGCAACAGCGTGAAACTTCTCATAACGCTCCTTGATGCCGTACATGATTTTGATCGCATCCTCTTCGCTCGGCGGAGGCACTTTCACTGCCTGGAACCGCCGCTCGAGAGAACGGTCCTTCTCGATGGATTTGCGATACTCGGCCGGGGTCGTCGCGCCGATACACTGAATCTCACCGCGCGACAACGCAGGCTTCAGAATGTTCGCAGCATCCAGC